>DATKGB010000041.1:0-5846 GCA_035544315.1 Verrucomicrobiia bacterium | reverse complement strand
GGAGACACGGCGAAATAGCCATTGCCGCGCGCATCGCGCAAGAACTGACCGCGATCCTGCCCGACGTGGTCTGCGACCATCTGGCACTGGTCGGCGATTTCGCGCATCCTTCGGCGATGCACGACGTGGGCCCGCGCCGCGCGATGCCCAGCGGCGGTTTGGTCGCGATGGGGAACGTAGGAAACATCGCGCGCGATCTGTACGGCGGCTTAATCGCACTCACGCTGGCGCAGTGGCGGTTCGTGCGCGGAGCGCGCGGCCGATACGATGCGGTGCTGGCCGTCGGCGACGTGTTCGCACTGCTGATGGGGTTGTGCGTCAAGGCGCCGGCGTTCTTCGTTGGGACCGCAAAGAGCGTGTACGTCGCGCCGTACGGCCCGATGGAAGAGCGCGTGCTGGCAAAGGCAACCGCGGTATTCGTGCGCGACCGCGCGACCGCCGAGCGCCTCAACGGACACGGCGTCGGAGCGCTGGCGCCGGGCAACGTCATCGTCGACCTGTTTGCCGTCGACGACGATCCGCGCGCCGACGCGGCTGCCGCCGACTTCGCACCGGTCATCGTGCTGTTTCCGGGAAGCCGGCAGGAGGCCTACGCCGATGGCGTAGTGCTCGCCGACGTCGTGCGCGAACTCGCGAGCGATCGTCGGGCGCTAGGTGCGGTGCTCTCGATCGCGCCGGGATTGAGCGCACAGCGATACGCCGACGAGCTTTCCGCGGCGGGATGGCGGGTGGTTGCGGGCAACGACCCCATGCCGTTTTCGCTGGCCGACGGCGAGCGCACGATCGTGCGCGCCTGGCGCGGCTCGATCGCTCCGCTCTTACGGCGCGCGACGCTGGTCATCGGGCAAGCCGGAACCGCGAACGAAGCCGCCGCAGCCGCCGGCGTTCCGGTCGCCGCGCTCGAGTTGGCAGCCGCGCGAAAGACGCACTGGTATCGCATGCGTCAGCAGGGCTTGTTGGGAAGCGCACTGGACTTGGTGCCGGGCAACGTGTCGAAGGCCGCCGCGGAGATCGGCGGGTTGCTTGACGACGCGCCGCGCCGCACGCACATGGGTGCGGTCGGGCGGGAACGGATGGGTCGCGCCGGCGGCGCCACCGCGATCGCGCGACACGTCGCGGCCGCGATCGGCGCTGCGTCGTGAACCGCGTCATCCCACCGCTCGAAGCGATCACGTGGTTTTGCGTTCCGCTCTTCCCGTCGTTCATCACGCTGACCGCGGTATCGGTGCCGGGCGTTTCGCTGATCCCATCCGGATTGGCATTTTCCTTGCTGGGCATCATGGCCGCTTTCGCGCTATTGGGCATCGTGGCGCTGCTGATGCCGCCGCGGCAAGCCCCGCCCACACTGCTTCCGCTGATCGGCTGGCTATGCGCGGCGCTGCTCTCGGCGGCGCTGGGTTTCAACCCGCGCGCCGGCTTGCTGTTCATCGCCATCTACGGTTTAGGCGTGGTATGGCATTTGGCGATCGTGCGTTTTTACCGCGAGCCGTGGATGAGCGCCGCGACGTTCTGGCCGTTCTTAGCGTCGGGGCTGTTGGCGTCGGCTGCCGCCATCGCGATGGTCGTCTGGCGTTGGCCGGCCGGTCAATACGCGATCGGTCACGGCCGTTCGATCGGGACGTTCATCCTACCCGGCGAGTTAGCCGGCTATCTGATCGTCTACCTGCCGATTGCGTTTGGTGTAGCGCTCGCGACGCGATTCGCGGCGCTTCGCGCGCTTGCGTGGTGCGGCTGCGCGCTAGGCGGCGTCGCGTTTTTGATGACGTTTTCGCGCGCGGGTTGGATGGGTCTAGCCGCAGCGGTTGCGTTCTACATCTTCGCTACGCGCGAACGCGGCCAAACGCGATACGCGATCCTCGCAGTGCTGGTGGGAATCGCGGCGGTCTTACTGGTCTTCAACGCGCATCACAACCCCTCCGAAAACTACACGCGGCTCTCGATCTGGCAAGCGGCGATCGATATCGTCGAGCGTTTTCCGCTGACCGGCGTGGGGCCGTTTGATTTTGCCTCCGCCTACGCGTTGGTGCGTTTGCCCGATGGCGATGCGACCGCATTTCACGCGCACAGTTTCTTGCTGACGATCTTTGCCGAAATGGGGATCGTCGGTGTCCTCGCCGTCCTCTGGCTGGGGTGGTCGTTCGCTTGCGCCTTGCGCGATCGATTGGCTGCCGCCTCCCCGCTGCACAAGCAACTCGCGTTAGCCGTCGTCGCGGGATTGGTCGGCACGCTCGTGCAAGGACTGATCGATACCGTCAGCGTCGTGATCTTCGGGTTGTGGTTGCCGACGATGGCGTTGGCGCTGGCGATGGCGCGCGATGGATTGGGGGAAGATCCCGGATGAAACGTTGGGTCGCGTTCGCGTTGTTGCTGGTCGCGGCCGGATGTAACCCGCAGGCTACCGTGGGTCCGCACGCGAGCCCGACGCCCGCTCGGGCCGCCGGCGGCGCGCCGCCGCTGCGGATCACCGGCGTCCTCACGCATCCGATCGTCGCGCAACGCGGGAACCGTCGCATCTATCAACTGGCCGCTCGCAACTACGACGGGATTTCTCCGCAGGGCGCGGCTCACACGACGTTCTACGTCGCCGACGTTACTTTTTTCGATAAGAACGGCAGCACGCTGGAGGCCAAGGCGCCGCGGGCCGTCGTCGACCAGGCCACCCATACGGTCACGATGCTCGACGGGGTGACCGCCCGTTCGTCGGGCGGCCTGTTGGTGACGTGTCGGACGCTGATCTATCGAAGCGGCACCGAGACGATCCACGGCGAAGGAAACGTACATGCCTCCAACCGGCAAGGATTCAGGGTGATCGGCCATCGCTTCGACTCCGACGTCGCGCTCAATCACATACGGATGCGATGAACGATACCAAAACGATCGACCTGCGCGGACTGATCAAACGTTACGGCGAGAGAACCGTCGTCGACGGCGTCTCCGCGCACGTTCGTAGCGGCGAAGTCGTCGGTCTGCTCGGCCCCAACGGCGCGGGCAAGACGACCACCTTCTATATGGTCGTCGGGTTGATCAAGCCCGACGGCGGCAGCGTCGTCCTCAACGTGGGCGACGGCGAACGCGACCTGACCGACGCGCCGATGTTCCGGCGCGCGCGTAACGGGTTGGGCTATCTGGCACAAGAGAATTCGATCTTCCGCAAGCTGTCGGTCGGCGATAACATTCGGCTGATTTGGGAGCAGCGCGGCGTATCGCGCGACGAACAGGACCGGCGTTTAGGCCCCCTGCTCGACGAGTTCGGCCTGCTCGAGCTCGAACGCCATCGCGGCGATAGTTTGTCGGGCGGCGAGCGCCGTCGCGTCGAGATCGCGCGCGCGTTGGCGACCGAGCCGGCGTTCTTGCTGCTCGACGAGCCGTTCACCGGCATCGATCCGATCGCCGTGGCCGACATTCAAGGGATGATCCGTCAGTTGCGCGATCGCGGGCTGGGCGTGCTGATCACCGACCACCAAGTTCGCGAGACGCTGGCGATCGTGGATCGCGCGTACATTCTCAACCGCGGACGCATCGAAGTGTCGGGTACCGCGCAAGAGGTGCTCGATTCGCCGATCGCGCGTCAGTTCTACTTAGGTGAAGGTTTCCGGCTATAGTGCCACGCACGGGCCTGCGCGTTCCGATTCTCGATCGCTACATGCTTGCGGAGTTTATGGGACCGTTCGGTTTTGGACTCTTCGCATTCACGGTGATCTTCGCTGCAACCCAAATCTTGGCGATCGGGCGGCTGGTCAGCGATCAACACGCGCCGCTGTGGGCAGCCGTCGAAGTGTTCCTGTGGAATCTTCCCGGCGAAGTCGTGCTGGTTATCCCGATGGCGATGCTGCTCGGAACGCTTCTGGCCGTGCAGCGCTTGTCGGGCGAGAGCGAGATCACGGCGATGAAGGCTGGCGGCATCGGTTTTATGCGTGTCGTCGCGCCGCTGCTGGCCGGCGGCATCGTGCTCTCGCTGGTGACTTTCGCCCTTCAGGAGAAGGTCGTTCCGTTCGCAAGCGGCGAGGTCGCGCAAATTCAAAACGACGTCATCAACCACAACAGCGCGTTTAACCAGGACCTCATCACGCACGCACCCTTGCCGGGCGGAGGCCGTCAAATCACGATCGCGTCGGCGTTCGATCCCAACGATCGCGCGTTGCTTAACGTCACCCTGCTGCAATACGACGCGCGTGGGAACCCTTCGTATGAGGCGTTCGCCGACCGGGCGCGTTTCGAGGCGGACCAATGGCTGTTGGAGAACGTCTCGGAGTATCAGTTTTCGCCCGATGGAGAGGTCTACGTGCTGCCAAAAGAGCCCGAGCAGAAGATCGCGCTCTACGAGACGCCCACCGACATCGTAAAGCGAATGAAGCAAAATGACCCTCAGCAGATGAGTCTCGCGCAGATCGCCGACATCGTGCATACCGGCCAGCTAACCGATAACGAACTCCGCAAGTACACGACGATCTTCCAGCAAAAAATCGCTCAGCCGTTCGCATGTTTCGTCTTCGTCCTGATCGCCGTTCCGTTCGGGCTGCGCACGACGCGCGGCGGCGGCAACGCCAGCTTGGGCTTCGGCTTGGCCGTCGCGATCGTCTTCGTGTACTATGTGGTCGCGACGATCTGCTCGTATCTGGGCGAAGCGTTCCTGCCGCTGGCAGCCTTGTGGGCGTGGATGCCCAATATCATCTTCACTGCGATCGGCGTGACGCGTTTGCGTCGCGCGGCGGCGGTTTAGGATGGAAGACCATCTTCGCGGCATCGGCATCGTCGTCTTCATCACCCTGTTGGCCGGTGCGATCGCCTACGCGGGAGATCGCGTCGGTCACCAAATCGGCCGCAAGCGGCTGACGCTCTATAACATTCGACCGCGTTACACCTCGACGATCATCGCCGTCGGAACCGGCATGCTGATCGCGCTGGTCGTGACGCTGGCGGCAATCTTCGCCTCGAGCGAGGTGCGCGCCGCGTTCTTCCAATTGAATACGATCAACCAGCAGATCGACGACTTGAAAGCGCGCGAGGCGGCGCTGGTTGCGAAGGTCAATAACGCGCAGATAGTCGTCCCAGTCGCCATCGCGCTCTCGCCGGCCGACGCAAAATTTCCGCAGAACAGTACGCCGGAGCTGCGCTATAAGATCGCTCAAGACTTCTACAACGGCACGGTCGCTTATGCGAATCGGACGTTCGCCCCGCCGCTCAAGAAATACGTAGCACCGCCGAACCTCGAAGCACTTCTCCACGAACTGGCCGAAGCGCCCCAGGTCGTACAGCCCAATAAGAGCGCCGATGTCTACGTCGTCGCGATCGCCGATCACAATCTGTTTGCCGGCGATCGCATCGACTTTAGCTTGAGAACGTTCCCAGACGTTTTATACGTGCACTCCGGAGCCGAGTTAGCGCGTGGAACCATTCTGGGCGGTCCCACCGTCAACTTGGCGCTGGTCATCCAACAACTGCAGTCTCACGTCGTCGATCAACTCGTTCGATCCGGGTTGCCGCCGTACTTCGCCGGAACGCCCTACCCGGTGCAGTACTTGCCCAGCCAGCGCGAGATGCAGCGGGTGCTCGCCACCGGCACCGGCACCTATGCCATCTCGGCTTTTGCCGCCGAGGATATCTATCCGCATACGTTCCTCAACCGCGGAATCATCCCGATCGTCGTTGTGGCAACTCCGCTCAAGTGAAGACCGTGCTGGGCGTGGATCCCGGTACGCGCAAGGTCGGCTACGCGCTCGTCGGCGGGGACGGTACGACCCTGGCACGCGGCATCGAAGATATCACGGCTTTTGGGGACCGTGTCGACCGGCTCGCGGCGGCGCATTGCATCGTTGCGATCGCGCTGGGGGGCGGGACCAACGTCC
>DATKGB010000040.1:0-9886 GCA_035544315.1 Verrucomicrobiia bacterium | reverse complement strand
TCACCCACTGGAACCATCCCCGGTTCTTCGCCTACTTTGCGACCTCGGCAGCACCGGTCGCTATCGCCGCCGAGGCGTTGGTCGCGACCCTCGACGTCAAGGCGATGCTGTGGCGCACCTCGCCGGCGGCCACGGAACTCGAAGAGGTCGTGATGCGGTGGCTCGGGCGCCTGATGGGGCTGCCCGACGAGTTCACCGGCATCATCTACGATACAGCGTCGATCGGCGGCTTCACCGCGCTGGCGGCTGCCCGGCAACGCCTCGATCCCAGCATCCGCGAGCACGGCATGAGCGGTCAACCCGACCTGCGCGTCTATATCACCGAGCATACGCACTCGCACGTCGAGAAGGGCGCGATCGCGCTGGGAATCGGACGGCGCAACGTCGTGCGCGTTCCGTGCGATAGTAGTGGTCGCATGATTCCGCAAGAGTTCGAGAGCCAAATCGCGCGCGACGTTGCCGGAGGGAAACGCCCGATGGCCGTGGTGGCGACGGTCGGAACGACCTCGATGACGTCGATCGATCCGGTCGCCCAGATCGGCGCGATCGCTCGGCGTCACGGCGTTTGGCTGCACGTCGACGCCGCCTACGCGGGCGTTGCCGCGATCTGTCCGGAATTTGCGTGGATATTGGAAGGCTGCGAGAGCGCCGATTCGCTGGTCGTCAATCCGCACAAGTGGCTGTTCGTCCCGATGGATTGTTCGGCGCTGTACGTGCGCGACGAAGCGCTGCTGCGCCAAGCGTTCAGCCTGGTGCCCGAATACCTGGCGACCACCGACGCCGGCGGGGTCCGCAACTACATGGACTACGGGTTGCAGTTGGGGCGCCGCTTCCGGGCGCTCAAACTGTGGTTCGTTTTGCGCCACTTCGGTGCCCAAGGTTTGCGCCGTCGTTTGCGCGCCCACGTCGCGCTGGCCGCCGAGTTTGCGCGCTGGGTGGAAGAAGAGCCGGGCTGGGAAGTCGCCGCCGCGCATCCGTTGGCGCTGGTATGTTTTCGCCACGCGCCGCCGGAACTCGAGCCGACGCAGCTCGACGCGCATAACGAACGTTTGATGCACGCCGCCAACGCGACCGGCGAGATCTTCCTCTCGCACACCAAGCTCGACGGCGCGTTCGTCTTACGGCTGTCAGTCGGCAATCTGCGCACGTCGTTGGCCGACGTTGCGATGGCTTGGCGCGTCCTTCGCAGCGCGGCCGGGTCGGTCGCATGAATAAAGCGATGGGCTCGCTACGCTCGGGCACGGCGGCAATGGTCGCTCTCGTACTGTCGATCGTCGCGATCGCCACGGTCAAGACGCTCGCCAATAACGACCTCGAACACGACATCATCGCGCGTTACGGAATGCGCGCCGACCTGCAGCGCGCGTTCGTCGCCGCGATCGATCAAGAGACCGGAGTGCACGGATACGTTGCGACGCGACAGCGTATATTCTTGCAGCCGTACGATGCCGCGACCAAACTCATCGATGGGTATTTTGCAACCCTCCGTGCCGACAGCGATCCGGCCTGGCTCGCCGACGTGGGCAAGATGGAGCGGCTGCACGCGCGCTGGTCGCGCGAAGTCGCCGTGCCTCTCATCGCACACCCGAAACGGCCCGACGCGCTGCGGATCGCCGTGCGTGGCAAGAACCTGATGGACGAAATTCGAGTCTACGCGCAAGACTTTCGGCAAAAGGTCGACGATCGAGTCCAACTGGATGTTCGCCGAAATGCCTACCTCGCGACAGTTGCGCTCCTGCTGGTGATTTTGTGCACGCTCGGGTTTGGATCGCTCGGTCTGCGCTTCGAACGGGCACGTTTGAGTAAAGAGCGGCAATTGCGGCGGCAGATCGCTCAGCGCAACCTGGATTTGGAACGGAGCAATCGGTCGCTGGAGGAGTTTGCGTACATCGCTTCGCACGACTTACAAGAACCGTTGCGAACCGTAGCATCGTTCACCCAACTGTTGTCGCGTCGGTACGCGGGGAAACTGGACGCACAAGCCGACGAGTTCATCGGCTATGCCGTCGATGGGGTCAAGCGCATGCAGGCGCTTATCGACGACATCCTCGAGTATTCGCGGATAACGACTCACGGCTCCGAACTGCTCCCCGTCGACCTCAATGGGGTCCTTGCCGCCGTTCTGGCCAACCTGCATACCTCGATCGCCGAACGGGGCGCGCGGGTCGATGTCGGCATCCTTCCCAGCGTCACCGGCGACGGCCGGCAACTCGGCCAGCTCTTTCAAAACCTTATCGCCAACGCACTCAAGTACAATCGGTCCGATTCCCCCGCGGTGACCGTCCGGGCGCGGCGGCCGAACCCCGGGCAATGGGAGTTCGGGGTGAGCGATAACGGGATTGGGATATCGCCGGAGAACCACGAGCGGATCTTCGGTATCTTTGCGCGCTTGCACACGCGGGAAGAATACGGCGGAACCGGAATCGGGTTATCGATCTGCAAACGTATCGTCGAACGGCATGGCGGTCGCATGTGGGTCGAATCGGAAGAAGGGAAGGGCGCGACGTTCTACTTCACCCTCCCGACGACCAAGCGCGGGTAACCCCAGCCCGTGCGTGTTTTGATCGTCGAGGACAATCCGGCCGATGTCGCGCTGGTACGCGCCTTGCTCGAGGGCAACGCGTCGTACACGCGCGTCGTTAGCCGCTTAGCCGACGCGGTCGCCGCCGTAGCCGAAGAGCGTTTCGACGTAACCCTAATGGACATGTCGCTTCCCGACGGCCGCGGTCTGGATGCGCTTGCGGCGATGTGTGCCGCCGCGCCTCACATGCCGATCGTCATTCTCAGCGGGCAAGACGATCGCGTCCTCTCGTTGGCCGCGGTCAAGGCGGGCGCGCAAGATTATCAGATCAAGGGCAACGTCACCGAAGAGTCCTTGCGACGCACCTTGCGCCATGCGATCGAACGCCAGCAACTGCTCGAGCGCCTCTCCGCCAGCATCGACGAGTTGGAGAGCCAGCGCGCCAGCGTCATCCGGATCAATCAACTCAAGAACGATTTGATCTCGATCCTGGCACACGATTTCAAGGGTCCGCTCACCACGATTCTCGGGTACGCCGAACTTCTGGAAGAAGGCCTGCTCGAGACCGACGAAGCCCGCGAAGCCGCTAAGACGATCACCCGCAACGTCATGCGCCTGGCAACCCTCGCTAACGATACGCTGGCGCTTTCCAAAGTCGAGCGGGGCGAACTGGATCTTGCCGACGAACGCGTCGACGTCGGCGTGTTGCTACACGATATCGTCGCGAGCATCGGTCCGGACGCGGCGCGCGTTACGATCCGGCTCGACGCGCAAGATCCGATCGTCCGCGGCGACGCTGCACGGTTGCGTCAGGCCTTTGAAAACATCCTGCGCAACGCGCTGAAGTACTCGCGCGAACCCGATCGCGTCGACGTTGCCGTCTTCGAATCCGAACTGGGCCTGTGCGTCGACGTCACCGATCGCGGGATCGGCATTCCCAGCGAAGAGATATCCGGACTCTTCCAACGCTTTGCGCGCGCGTCCAACGCCAAAAAGGCCAAGATCACCGGCACCGGTCTCGGGCTGTTCCTGGTAAAAACGCTCGTCGACAAGCACGGCGGCAGCGTAGCGGTCCGGAGCGTACTCAACGAGGGCACCACGTTCACGATTACGTTACCGCGCGATGCCGCGCCCGCGGCGTTCGCGCACGTCAGCGTACTAGCCGACGATCCAAGCGTCGGTCCGTTCATCGTTTACGCGCTGCGCCAAAACGGTTTTCGGGTTCGTCATTACCGTTCGCCCGCACTCCTGGCGGAGCGCTTCGAACAGGAGCCGTCAACCGCGGTGGTCGTCCACGCCGACAGCGTCAACGTCGCCCCCCAGACGCTACGCACGACGCTAGCCGGGAATCCGCGGCTTATCGCAATCGGCGGAAAAGAAGGCTGGGACGCCGCGCTCCCCAGTTCATTTCTGGCCGCAGACTTACTGGCCGCACTAACTCCGCCGTCGAATTAGTACAATCGCAGGTAGGCGCGGTGTTCCCAGGGGTGGACGGCCTTTCGGTAGCGTTCGTATTCGGCCAGCTTTGCGTCGCGGAAAGCGTGGTAGAGATGATCGCCCAGTGCCGCGCGGATGGTGAGGTCGTCATCGAGTTGTGCGATGGCCTGACGCAAAGATTTTGGGAGCGTTCGAATCCCGCGTTCGTGAAGTTCGCGTTGCGTCAGATCGTAGGTCGAACCCGTCAGGGCATCGCCTGGAAGCGTCTTGCGCGCGACACCGTCGGTGGCCGCACCCAACAAGACGGCAAATGCGAGATACGGATTACAGGCCGGGTCGGGGCTGCGGATCTCGATGCGGCGTTGGGTTTGGGTCGGCGGAACTCGGACCAGTGCGTTGGCGCTGCGCTCGGACCAGACGGCATAGATCGGTGCGTCCCAGGCGGCGACCAAACGTTTATAGGAGTTGACGGTCGGATTGCAGATCGCGGTGGTGGCTTGGCTGTGCGCGAGCAAGCCGCCGATGACGTACAGCGCGGTTTCGTCGCCGTTTTCTCCTAAGCGGAAGTCCACGTGCAAGCCGCTGCCCGCGGAGTCTTCGATCGGCTTGGGCATGAAGGTGGCTTCCAGGCCGAAGCGCGCGGCGACGTGTTTTGCCACGGTGCGCAGGGTCAGGACGTGGTCGGCCGCTTCCAAAGCGCTGACGTGCGCGAGGTCGATTTCGTGCTGCGCGGCGCCATGTTCGTGATGCGCGCCGGCGATCGGGACGCCCATGGCTTGCAGGGCGCCGACGATCGCGTTGCGCGCGTCCTCGCCGCGATCGTTGGCGGAGAAATCGAAGTACGAGCCGACGTCGTGCGTGGCGGTCGAGCCGAACTCGGTTTGGGCCGCGTCGAACAGGTAGAACTCGACTTCGACGCCTAAGGCGATGCCGGCAAGCGCGCCGTCGGCGTCTTCGGCGGCGCGTCGCAGGGTCGTGCGCGGACAGCCTTCAAACGGCAAACCGTCGGGCATCGCGATGTCGCAAATCAAACGCGCTTCGGCACCGTCGCCGGCGTTCCAGGGATACAGCGCAAAGGTCGAAGGATCGGGTAACAGCTGCATGTCGAGTTCCTCGCCGCGAACGAACCCATCGATCGATCCGCCGTCGAAGGTGATTTTGCCGTCCAGCGCGGTTTCGAGCTGCGTTGCCGGAATCGAGACGTTCTTGCTGACGCCGAGAATATCGGCGAAAACCAAGCGTACGAAACGCACGTCGAGTTCGCGCGCGAGTTTGAGAACGTCGCGCTTGGTGGTTGCGCGCTTGGGAGCGTTAGGAGTGGAGTGCATCGATTGCTATCGCCATTCGTAGAGTGAGTTGGTCGTCGGCACTTTCCAGCGAACGCGACGCGATCTCGCCGATTTGCCGCAGTCGGTAAAAGACCGTGTGTCGGTGAACGTTGAGTTGCTCCGAGGCGGTCTTGACGTTTTGACCGGCGGCGAAATAGATTCGCAGCGTGCGCTCCAACTCGGTTTGGTGCTTTTCGTCATAGGCACGCAATGGTGCCAGCGTCGCCCGTGCGAACGCGCGCAGAGCGTCGGCACCGGCACCTTCGAGCAACAGCGGGTACGCCCCGAGATCGTCGTAAACGTAGACGCGCGCGCCACCTCCGACGCGGCGCCCGATCCGCAACGCCGCTTGGGCTTGTTCGACGCTGCGCGCGACTTCGACCAACGGCGCCGCTCGGCCGACGCCGCCGCACAGATTGAGCGCAGGTTTGCGTTTGGAAGCCGCACGCGGCAGCAGCGTTGCGGCCGTGCGCGCATTGCTCGCATCGACTTCGCGTGCAACGGGAACCAGTACGACCAGCGCGCCCGCCCGATCGAGCGTTCCAACGTCGGCGTCGGTGGCCACAAACGCTTGCGAGGCCAGCGCCGCAAGCTCGCGGCCGGCCGGCGCTCCGTCGTCGATGGCGTCGCATTCCAGCGCGATGGCCAAATAGGTGTTGGCACAGACGATCCCGCGCGCGGCGGCTTCGTCGCGCGCGACGGCGGCCTCGTGGTAGACGCCCGCGGCCAGTCGCTCCCAAAACGTGCGCCGACGCCCGCGGCCGCCGTCGGCGTCGCGCGCGAGTTCGACGCCGATCGCAGCCGCGGCCAGGCGGAGGATCGTCTCGGCGCCGGTTACGGGCGCCGACCCGAAGATCGAAATCCATCCCAAATGGGCGTCGCCGGCGTAGATCGGGATCGTCCATCCCGGGCGTCCGCCGATCAGGGCGATCGGCGTTCGCGGAACGGCTGCGGACGGTTCGATCAAGTCGCGAACGCTCGGCGGTAGAAACGGCGCGGTCCCGGCGGTGGCGACGTGCTGCCAATCGGCGTCTTCAACGACGACGCCGGTGCCGGTGGCCTCGGCCAGGTGGCGCGCGAGCGCCTGCGCTCCGCCGCCGGAGGCAGCGACGCGGGTGAGTTCTTCGGCGAAGGCGACGACCTCTTCGACGGTCATGGCTGCCCCTTCGACAAAATTGCCGATGGTCTTATGCTGCCCTCGCGGTTTCGCACGACCGCCGGCTCTTCACCCGGGATGAAACGTTGTGATCGCGAGCTCGACCAGATAGAAAAGCGAGAAACCGCCGACGATGATCGTCGTGATCCAAGCGATGACGTTGACCGTCGGCGAATTCACGTAACGCCCCATCACGCTGGCTCGGTTGGCGATCGCGAGCATCAACAGCAACTCGAACGGCAGCAGAATCCCCTGGACCGCCTGCGCGCCGATGATCAACGGCAGATACGGAATGCCCGGTATCAACACGATCGCCGCGCCGATCAGCAGACCCGCGCCGAACAAGATAAAGAATACCGGCGCTTCGCGGAACGTGCGATCGACCGCGGCCTCGAAGCCGAACGCTTCGCAGATCACATAAGCGGTGGACAGCGGCAAGACCGTCGCGGTGAAGAGCCCGGCGTTCAGAATGCCCAACGCAAAAATGGTCGCGGCGAACTGCCCCGCCAACGGCCTGAGTGCGACCGCAAAGTCGGCAGCTTGCGACGGGTTGAGGTGCGCGCCGTGCCGATTGGCCAGATAGATGGTCGCCGCGTTGGCGATAATCATGAAGCCGGCGATCGCGATGCCGAGCACCGAGCCGATCACCACGTCGGCGCGCGCTAACGGCAAGTCGGCTTCGCGGGGATCCTTTTCGACGACCGCGGACTGCAAAAAGAACTGCATGTACGGCGAGATCGTGGTGCCGATCAATGCGACGACCATGAAAATCCAGACGTTGTCGTGGATGCGGATCGACGGGACGAAGGTGCCGCGCGCGACGGCGTGCCAGTCGGGATGCGCGAGCACCGCCGAGACGACGTAACTCAAATAGATCAGCGAGAAGCCGACGAACGTGCGCTCGACGATCTTGTTGTCGAACCGTACGACGAACAAGAAAACCGCAACGACTGCAAGCGGTACGGCGATATAGCGCGAGACGTGGAAGATTTCCGAGGCCGCGGCGATGCCGACGAATTCGGTAGCCGTGATCGCAATATTGACGAAGAAGAAGGCCAGCATCGCAAAGAACGAGATGCGAACCCCGAAGTTTTCGCGAATCAGCGAGGCTAGGCCCTTGCCGGTAACCGTGCCCATGCGCGTGGCCATCTCTTGCACGACGATCAGCGCGACGGCCAACGGCAGCAGTACCCAGAGGATCGAATAGCCGTACTGCGCGCCCGCTGAAGAATAGGTCGCGATCCCGCCGACGTCGTTGCCGGCCGAGGCCGCAATAAACCCCGGCCCCAAGACGCCCATAAGAATGAGGAGCGTACGCGTGATGCTGCGTCTGCGCGGGCCGGCCATGCTCGGGACTTATCCGGCCGCCGCCGGGCGCCGATGAGGGCGATGAGCGGTGAAACGCGGCAATTTCCTGGCGAGTTCTTCGGGCATGATGGCGTCGATGGCGTCGTCGACGGTAACGATGCCCAACAACTGGCCGTGCTGATCGGTCACCGGCGCGGCCAACAGATCGTAACGCGCGATGGTGGCGGCCACGTCTTCGGCCGATGCGCCCGGCTCGAGCGTTACGAGGTCGGTTTCCATGATCGTGTCGATGGTCGCAGTTGGCGGGGCGAGCAGCAGCGCGCGCAAGGTCAGAACGCCCAACAGCGCATCTTTGGCGTCGAGCACATACAGGTAGTAAATAAATTCCGACGTCGGTGCAATCTCGCGAATCTTACGAATCGTCGCCTCGGCCGTACGATGCGGATAGATCCAAACGTAATCCGTGGTCATTAGTCCGCCGGCGCTGTCTTCGGCGTATTTAACCAGCTCGCGCAACTCCCCGGCGGTATACTCGCTCATCTCGGCGAGCAGTTGGCTCTGCTGTTCGTCGGACAACTCGGCAAGAAGATCGGCGGCGTCGTCGGAATCCATCTCTTCGACGATGTCGGCGGCGCGCGCGGTGCCGATGTCGTCGATTAGGGTCTTTTGGGTGTCGGCGTCGAGATGCTCGAATGCATCCGCCGCCGTTTCGTCGTCGAGCGAACGCACCAGAGCGGCAGCCTGAGGCGTGGAAAGGTCGCCGATGATTTCGGCCAGTTCGGACGGGTGCAATCGCGACAGTTTACTCTCGGAGACCGAGAGCCGTATTTCGGTTGGGTTGAAGTCGCGGATCGGCGAGACCGAACTCCAGGCGATCATCGCGCGCGGAACCGCCCGGTAGATTGCCGGCGCGAATTTCTTTCCAAACGATTTGAGCCCCAGCCGGCGCAGAAGGCCGCTCACGCCGACGTCGGCGGCGACCACGCGCAACTGGCCGCCGGTGTTGGCGACCTCGATGTCGTTGATGCGCACGACCTTGCGCCCGTCCACATCGACGATTTGTTTGTCGAGCAGGTCGGCGATTAGATATAAGGAGTCGCGTTCGGGCGGCGCGGCCTCTTTGGGCGCGGCCGTCAATGCGACGGTTCCACCGCGATCGACGTCCTGGATCGTATCGACCGGCGCGAAACGCGGGCCTTGGGCGGTCTTAATGATGAGACCGTCGATCTGAGGAAAGGCGGCATCGGGGCGATTGACTAGAAAATCGCTGACCCGGCCGATCGGCAAATCGTTGATCGTAGCGCGCCGCCCGACCAGTTCGGAGATGAAACCCTCGGTAAACGCCATCGCACTGCAGCCCCGGTATCGAGCAAAATAAAAAGCCGATCGACTCGCTGGCGGCCGGCACGGCGGAAGAAGACGATGCTTGCGCAGCCTACCTCAATCGCACCGAGCTTTGACACCACGCATCGTAGAGGGTGGGTTGCGTCGATCCCTCGATGCCTTCCCCTCAGCCGCATTGGACCACGCCTTGGATCGGCGAAGTCTGGTCTACCCGTTTGGCGTCTCTCGACGTTTCTGGGCAGCGGCCTCTGTATAGCGTGGACGCCTCACCTAGCGAGGTATCCTACGTTAAGTATAGTCGGCCGCGTCAACCTCCGTGTTTTCAACTATTCCGCAAGTCCCACCCGGTTGCTAGGCTGCCTTCGCCCTCTAGCGGTGTTGGGCGCCATCAGCCTTACGTCGACGCTCCTGGGGGTCGCTCCGGTCTACGGATGGGACGTCGTTTTGGACGCAGCCACGGCCCTATGCGCGATTGCAGGCTGGGGACCGCTCTCGCGCGAGCGGGCTATCTAACGCAAGCGATCGATCGCGCTGAAAAGGCGATCGATTTCGTCATCGGTCGTATAAAAGTGTGCGCTCGCGCGAATGCCGCAGCCGGGACGATAGTCGACGAAGATCCGTTGCGCAATTAACCCTCGGCAGACCCGTTCCGAACCGTCGAAGTCGAATCCGATCCAGCCGGTGCGACTGGCCGGTTCCAAGGGCGTATTGACCGTTAACCCGCGCTCGAGCGCCAGCTCGGCGAGTTTGGTGGTCAGTCGAACGTTGTGCTCGCGAATCGCCGGCAGGCCG
>DATKGB010000039.1:0-2443 GCA_035544315.1 Verrucomicrobiia bacterium | reverse complement strand
AAACCCAAGTTCGCGGTTTACGAGCCAGTCGCTGGGCCGTACGCGCGCAACGACATGTTTAATAATCAACTCGACGGCGCCCTGGGAGGCAACCTGCGAAGCAAAGATCGCAAGCGGAACCCAGATGGGTTTCTTGAGTATCACAAACAGCACGACTGAGAAGATGCCAAGCCCGACTAATGCCCACGCTCGGCCGGAGAGCGTAAACATCGCTGCCAGTCCGGTCGACCTGCCGCGGAAAATTGCGCCGACGGCGTCCAACCGACTGAGCGCGTGTGTCGAAGCGACGAGAACGCCTAGAATAAGAAACGCCGCTAAGAATGCGACCGCAAGGGTCCAGAGGCGACCCTCCAGCGTCATTGTGTTATGGCCTCACTCGCGGCTATTGGTACCATCACGCGCAGGGCTTTGGATGCGACGGAAAATGTCGCGGGCGTGTATCCGAAGTCACGGCCGTCGACAGCAATCTTTTGCCGTCCTTTGGTTTTGATGGTGAGCTTTTTGGTCTGAAAGTAGTGCGCGTCGGGAAGTTGGGTGTGCGTCCCGTTGAGAAATGCGAGATACATCCGCATCATATCTAGCCGGCCGGCGCCGGCGGTGGTGAAGAATGACAGACGCCCGCTGGTTATTTCAGCATCCGGCAGGATCGGCGTGTTGCCGAAGAAACGCCCGTTGGCTACGACCATTTGATAGGTTTCCACTTTAAGCGCATTATTTTCCCAGGAAATTTTCGCCGGAAACGGCTGTTGCCGAAGCATCGGAACGATGGCCGATAGACCATACGCGACGCTGCCGGTGAGTTTTTTTAGGAGCTCCGGCGTGTCGAGGCCGATTTCAGCCGAAAGCCCGATCGTCGCAAAGTTCGCGAAGTATTTGCCGTTAATGACCCCGAGATCGACTTCCGCCACCGTGCCGTTTAGAATGGTGTGAATCGCATCCTCGATCGTCGGCTTGATGCCTAGCGTCTGCGCGAAACTGTTGCCGGTTCCCGCCGGAATCACTCCTAAGACGGCCTTCGTATACGCCATCGGCCCGACGGCGGCGGTTTGGCTGCCGTCACCGCCCGCCACCACGATGAGCTTGTGCCCGGATTTCACCGCACGCTTGACGCGCTTGCGAAGCTCCTTGCTGTTCTCCACCTGGTGGGCTTCGACGATCGAAATTCCATGCGCCGTGAGGGCTTTTGAAACTTCGGTAAAGGCCTCCGGCCCTCTATTAGAAGTCAGCCTGGCAATCAAAACGACCTCGCGCATGGCCGTCTTATTCCCCAGCAAGGGTCTTTTCGCACCCTGCGCTAGAGAATCAGTTGAGCGTCGCCGAATTCGTGGCAGAAGTAGCCGTCTTGGGCAGCCTGCGAATAAGCATCCCGCAGTGTTTCGGAATCGAGAAATGCGCGGAGGATTGATTGGTGGGTTGCCCCCGAATCGTGGAATCCGGTGAGCAAACCATCGACCATCTTTATCTGATAGTGCTCGTCGATCACCAGATCGGTCCAACCCGACGATGCCACCGCCTCTTGGCCTCGTGCCGCACTTTCGAGCGCGCGTAGAGCCGTACTTCCGACCGCGATGACGCGCCGCTTTTCGCCGCGCGCTGTGTTGACGGCGAGCGCCGTTTCGCGCGATACAGCATAGCGCTCGAGTGCGGGGCGTTCCGGTTGTTCGAAGCTGGCGACACCGCAGTGGAGGGTGATGGTGGTAAATTCGATTCCGGAACGCTGCAGTGCCCGCACGACGCGCGGCGTAAACGGTCGTGCTGCCGATGGCATTTCCGATGAACCCGGTTCGCGGGCGAACATCGTTTGGTAGTCGCCCAACGGAAAGCGTTGGGTCACGTAACCATAACGGATTGGCTGGCCGTACGCTGCTAAGAACGCGGTCATCGACAGGGGGAGTTGAAACCAGGCATACCACAGCCGCGGGCGCTCGGGCTCGACCGGCGCGATCATAACTGCGGAGCCGCCGCTTGGGAGCTGCAACTCCTCGCCGCACACGACCGGCCCGCGCGGTTCGGCCATCCAAATGCGCTGGTCGATCATGGTCGCGACGTGCAGCGGGAGCGAGTCGCCGTTTGCGCGCGTCGCGGTCAGTGCTGCCGGCTGGGTTGCAGAATCGTTGACGACCAGCAGATCGCCGGCATGCAGAAGAGATGGCAGATCGAAGAAATGATGGTGGGTGCTCGCGCCCGCGTCGCGGTCGGTCACCAGCAGTCGCACGGCATCGCGTTTGATGCCGCGACGCTCCGGGGGAGCGGTCGCCGCGATCAGTTCGGGGGCGAGTAAAAGCTCGGCGTTCACGCAATCGCCCGATCCGCAAGGCGCACGCGCTCGTAAGGGCTTCGCATGTTCGCGATCGCCTGTATCAAACGCCGAGCGGAATCGGCGGGGTCACCGAGTTCGTTCGGATCTGCGTCCGGGATCGCGTCGCGGTGCATCTCTCCCCCC
>DATKGB010000038.1:0-5204 GCA_035544315.1 Verrucomicrobiia bacterium | reverse complement strand
GGGGAAAAACCTTGTACGGCCGAGCGGGACCCTTTCTAACGAGGATCGACCCACGGCTTGGATTGGAGGTTCCGGCCTGCCCGGAAGTGGACCTGCCGCGCTCAGCTTTGGAAGGGTAAAGCCGCGGCGAAGGGCCGCCGGCGGTAAATCTCGATCGTCTTGCGCCGGGCCCCGGCATCGATACTCAAGCCGCGCAGGCGCGCGCAACGGTCGATCCAGTCGTACTGGTCGACCCCGAACTGCCACATCCCGCGGATCGTCAGATGCTCGAGGTGCGCCATCGTCGCCAGCGGGGAGAGGTCGTCAACGTGGGTGAGGCCTTCGAGCGTGAGATGGGTGACGTTGCTCCGGCTCAACCACGCGAGACTCTTCACTCCCGGTGTTCGCGTGAGCTGCAGTGCCCGCAGCAACGGCATCGCTCTGAACAGCTCCACGTTGTCGACCTTCGCGCCGAAACAAGCGATCGACGTGAGATTCCCGGCCGCCAAAAGGTCGGCCGCGTCGATGGTTTCATCCGCGCGCGCCACGATTCGCAGACGTTGGATCGTCGTCAGAAACATTCCGGACAGATCGCCGGGGACGCCTTCCAGGCTAAGCTCCGCAAGATGTTTCAACGATCTAAAGACTCCGACCGCATCGCCGCTGTCTTGTATCGCATCGTCCCCGACTTGTACTGCCGCGCGCTGCAACGACTCGAACGATTGAACGATGCCAAGATCGCGCTCGACGGCGCGCCCGTAGAGGCGCACGCCCACGCGCGGATGCCCCGCAAGCCACTGCGCGACCCGCTCGCGATCCTCTTTGCCCAGAACGTCGCGCCACTGTATCCACCCATCATCGGGGAAGTCCTTAAACGCATCCTCGTCAAATGGCGCTCGAAGGTTGCGCACGACAACGCGCGGCCTGCGCCACGTGGTTCCCGCATGCAGCGCATGGATGCGCCGCTCCATGATCTCCGGCGCTTCGATGCGGTCGCTCGTCAACGCCCGCTCGACACGGCGGCTGGTGTCGCGTCCGGTAATCGGCCAACGCAAGACGGCCAACGGCCGATCGTCGACGCGTGCCACGAACCACGGCGCGCCACGTACGTCGAAGAACGCTAACAATGGAGCGCGTCCGGCCATCTCCATGACGATGCCGCTCGCGGTCGTGCCATCGGGCAACGGAACGGCGAAAAGATCGCCGGGTCGATACGGGCGTTTCATGCGACGAGAAGAGTTCGGCATCGATGACGCAAAGACCGCGCTGGTGAGCGGATCGCATCGCGCCCTAGGAAGGCGTTTCGACGCCGAGCGCGGCGTGGTCACGCAAGCGTTGCTCTTTCTGGGCGAACTTGACGCCGACGCGATCGGCGAAGCGATGGCCCACGCGACGCACTACGAACCGGTTCCGATTCCCGATTTTCACGCGTTGCTCGACGAAGTGCCGCTCGACGTCATCCGCCGATCGACGTTCGTCGACGTCGGTTCGGGCTTGGGGCGCGCGGTGCTGCTGGCGATGGAGCGTCCGTTCAAACAGATCGTCGGCGTCGAGGTGTCGGCGGCACTACACGAGACCGCGCGGGAGAATCTTCGCAACGCTCGCGGTTTCGAGCCGCTCTGCCGCGACGTACGCCTCGTGTGCGGTGACGCGCGGGGTTTCTCGTATCCGCCCGGCGATCTGATCACCTTCCTCTTTAATCCCTTTGACGATGTCGCGCTACGCGACACGCTCGCGCGCATCGCCGCACGCGACTCGCCCGGAGAAACCTGGCTACTCTACCACACCCCCGCACGCGCTGCCCTCACGATCGACGGCTTCAAACGCATCGCGACGTTGGATTGCGGATTCGTTGCTCGCTGGGGCTAGGCGTTGCCGAGCACGTCTCGGCCGCGTTGTGAGTAGATATTGAGCAAGACGCCGATTGCGGCAAAATCGGTCAGCATCGACGAGCCGCCATAGGACATGAACGGCAGCGGAATGCCGGTCACCGGCATGATGCCCACGGTCATGCCGACGTTTACGACCAGATGGAACGTCAGCATCGCGACGATGCCCGTCGCCAGCAAGAATCCGAAACGATCGCGCGCGGCGAAGATCGTCCGGATGCCGCCATACAGCAGCACGCCGTACAGCGTCAGTAGCGCAAGCGCCCCGAGAAACCCGAACTCCTCGGCCAAGACGGTGAAGATGAAATCGCGCGAATGCGTCGGCACGAAGTTCAACTGCGTCTGCGTGCCTTGGTGCAGGCCGCGTCCCAGCCAACCGCCGTTCCCGACGGCGATCTTGGACTGATCGAGCTGATAGCCGGCATTTTCCGGGTCGGCTTTCGGATTGAGAAAAACGAACAAACGCGCCTTCTGAAACGGCTGCAGGATCAGGTTGGTTCCTAAGGTCAGTGCCGCAACGCCGAGCACGCCGCCGGCGTAGGCCAGAAAGTGCGCGATCTTGGGCAAACCGACGAACAATTGCGCGGAGAGAATTGCCAGCAGCACCAAGGTCGTTCCCAAGTCGGGCTGCTTGAGTACCAGCAACGCGGGAATCGCAAATGCAAGCAACGGCTTCCAGAGATCGCGCAAACGATCGTAGTGACCCTGGCATAAAACTGTGGCCAGCGCAAACGCGATGATCAGTTTGGCCGGCTCGGAGGGCTGGAGCTGTCCCAGCGGACCGAGTGGAATCCAACGCTGCGCGCCGTACGCGCCGTGACCACCGCGCATGACCACAAGCAGTAGCAACACGTTGATAATGTAGAGCGCCGGGGCCAAACGACGCCAGTTTCGGTAGTCGATCAGCGAGAAGCCGAGCATGGCTATGATTCCGGCGACCGCATAGACGATCTGTTTCTTGAACTCGCCCGACGCATCGGTATCGTGCAAGTTCGCCGACTGGATGCACACGATGCCGACAAAGCAAACGAGCACGCTCGCGGCGGCGAGCGGCCAGTTCACGTCGTGCAGGTAACGTCTTAAGTCACCGAAGGTCACGTCGCGGGAGCGGGTTCCGCTTGAGGGGTCGCGGCGGTCGCACTCTTGCGCCGGCGCTTGCGGCGCGGTAGCGGCGTTTGCGCGGGTTCGGGCTTTTTGGGAGCTTCGTTATGGCGATTGACGGCAAGAATCGGCACGTTGGCGAGCATCGCCAGCGCTCGATCTTGCTGTTCGAAACTGATTTCGATCTTGTCGCGATCGACTTCGACGTACTTGGCGATCACGTCGATGAAATCGCGTTTCATCGCTTCGACCATCTCGGGCGCCAGCGACAGATGATCGCTCATCAGGACCAAGCGCAGCCGTTCTTTGGCCGTCGAACTCGAGCCGGGAGGCCCGAAAATTCTCTTGAGGAACTCGATCATTTCCGGCCTCCGAAGAATCCGCCTAGTTTTTCCATGAACGATTCCTTGGTTTCCACGGTCGGCGCGGCGACGTCTTCGCCGGCTAAGCGGGCGGCGATGGCGTGGTAGGCCGCGGCGGTCGCGCCTTCGCGGCGCAGCGCGATAGGTTCGCCCCGGTTGGTGGTGACGATAATCTCGGGCTCGTCGGCGATCACCCCCAACAGCGGCAGGCGCAGGATCGCGTTGACGTCTTCGACCGAGAGCATCTTCCCCTTTTTAACCATTTGCGGACGCAAGCGATTGACGATCAATTGCGGGCGGAAGCGATTGCCGAGCAGTCCGATCACGCGATCGACGTCGCGCACGGCCGATATTTCCGGCGTGCAGACGACGATGGCTTCCTGCGCGCCGACCACGGCATTCCTAAAGCCCATCTCGATGCCGGCCGGGCAATCGATGAGCACGTAGTCGAATCGCTCGCGCAGCTGTTCGATCAGCGCGCACATCTTGTCCGTATCGACCTCGTCCTTCTCGCGCGTTTGCGCCGCAGCGAGCAAGACCAGCTTGTCGTTATGCTTGTCGCGGACCAGCGCGTCTTCTAACGATACCTTCTCTTCGAGCACGTCGAGCAGATGATACCTCACGCGGCTCTCCAGCCCCAGGACGATGTCCAAGTTGCGCAAGCCGACGTCGGCGTCGACCAGGGCGACGCTGGCGCCCCGCATGGCCAAGGCGTGGCCGAGGTTGGCCGTCGTCGTCGTTTTGCCGACGCCGCCTTTGCCCGATGTCAGCACGATCGCGCGTCCGAGTTTCGCCGGAACGGCGGCCGCCGCCGGCGCGGATTCGTGGTCGTCGGGATCGTCTGCAAATACGTGCATATCGTCGTTACCCTGTCTTGAGCGCCCCAAGCAACCGCCCGAGGAATCCTTGGTTATCGAAATTAGTGAACGGCACGAGTTCGCCTTCCAAGCGACGTGCGATCTTATCGTACACGATGCTCAAGCGGTTTTGCTCGTTGAGAACGATCGGTTCGCCTTTGTTGGTGGTATCGATGATCTCTTCGTCGTCGGGCACCACACCCAATAGCTCCGCCGAGAGAATCTCGCAGACGTCCTCGACCGACAGCATGTCCCCACTGCGCACCATCTCGGGGCGCAGACGGTTGACGATCAAACGAACGGGCAGCCCCTTGTCGGTCACTTTGCCGATGACGCGATCGGCGTCGCGAATCGCGCTGACTTCGGGGGTGGTGACGATAATCGCTTCGCCCGCGCCCGCGATCGCATTGCGAAAGCCGCCCTCGATTCCAGCCGGGCAATCGATAATCACATAGTCGGCCATTTCGGCGGCTTGGACCATCAGCGCCGCGAACTGTTCTTGGGTGATCGCATCCTTGTCGCGAGTCTGCGCGGCCGGCAGAATCGACAGCGATTCGAAGCGCTTGTCTTTGATGAGCGCTTGGCGCAACTGGCAGCGGCCCTCGGCGACTTCGACCAAATCGAAGACGATGCGCTTTTCCAAGCCCAACACCAGATCGAGATTGCGCAGGCCGATATCGGCGTCGACTAAGATCACGCGATGACCGCGTTTGGCCAACGCAGCGCCGAGGTTGGCGGTAGTAGTCGTCTTGCCGACGCCGCCCTTCCCTGACGTCACCACGATCTTACGAGCGCTCAACCCGGGACCTCCTGAAGATTCCCCAACGCGGGGACGATGACAATTTTTCCGCCGCGCACGAATGCGACTTCGGGTTGCACCGCGGGCGGCCGTTCGCCGGCGTCGGCGGCGATGCAGGCAGCAATCCGCAGTTGCGTGGCCGACAGATCCAGCGCGTAGATGCGCGCCTTGACGTCGCCTTGGGCGCCGGCATGCGCGACCCCGCGCAGGGCACCGA
>DATKGB010000037.1:0-3613 GCA_035544315.1 Verrucomicrobiia bacterium | reverse complement strand
CCGGCCGCATTGACGGCGACGATCCCAAGGGCGACGATCGAAATGCTCCAAGCGGCAACGCACGCGGAGCGTGAGAGCCGGGCGGGAGGTGGTCCATGGTCGTACGGAGCGCTCAAGTGAACGCGGAACTGCGCCATCAGCATGAGGTACGTAATCGCGATCGCTGCAATCGCGGGAAGGAAGAAGGCCAGCAACCATGGCCACAGGGCAGGCAGTTGCGATCCGAAGATCACGAGATTGGCCGGGTTGCTCATCGGCAGGACGAACGACGCCGCGCCGGCGACCAGCGCACAGGCGTAGAGGTACGGCAAGGCCCGAAGACCGGCCCGATGGAGCGCGGCGGCAACCGCCGAGGTCAACACGACCGCCGTCGTGTCGTTGCACAGTATTGCCGTAACGACGACCCCAACGCCAAACAGGAGTGCGAACAGCCGGTGCTGCGATCCGCCCCCGGCGCGAAGAGCCCTCGCCGCCAACCAGTCAAAGATGCCTTGTCGGCGGGCGAGTTCGGCCAAGCCCAAGATGCCCGTAAGAAACAAATAGACGTTGGCGCCGCTCAGAACGGCGCGCACGGCATCGGGTAGGGAAACCAAACGGAGCATCACGACCGCCGCCGCACCGCCCAGCGCCCACATCCATTCGGCGGTTCGCCACGGGCGTACGAGGATTCCGGCGACCGTTACGACGGCGCACGTAATTGCAAGGACGGTGGCGATCAACCCCGCAACGCTCCGCCCTGCCTCGAACAGAAGGCGCTAACGGCCAGGAGAACACCGGAAATCTTCACGGCGACCTCGGTTCGACCCAAGAGGAGCAAACCTATCCACAGCCAATCTAATATCCACAAACAGCAATTTGATGATGTGAAAGCGCCTGTGGAAAGAACTGGGCGGCGAGGCCGCAAAGCCGTGGCGCAATGATATCTGGGAGGCTCTAATGGCTGCAGCGCGCGCCCGCGGGCGCTCGGGGGTCGGGGGTGTCGGCGTATCGTCGTACGTGCCGGCCGATCCGTCGATCGCGGAGTTTGCCGGCTATCTGCGCTTGGAACGCGGCCAATCCGCGCGCACGGCCGAGGAATACGCGCGGGACATCGAATCGTTCGGAGAATTCCTTGAGCCGGGACATCCCAAGACGGCGCCGTTTCTCAAGGTCGCGGCGTCGACGACCTCAGACATCCGGCGGTTCGTCATGGAACTGATGGGTCCGCGGAAATACGCCGCGACCTCGGTGCGGCGCAAGATCGCCGCTTTACGGTCCTATTACGCATTTCAAAAGCGCGAAGGCCGGCGGGGGGACAATCCGGCGCAGGACGTGCCGCCGCCTAAGGCCGCCAAACGCTTGCCGCAGGTAATGAGCGAGGCGGAGGTCGGCAAGTTGCTGCGTACGCGTGTCGCCGGCAAAGACGACACCCTACGCTTGCGCAACGCCGCGATCATGGAGGTGCTCTACGCCAGCGGCGTGCGGCGCGCCGAGCTGGTCGGCCTGAATCTAAGCGATGTCGACTTAGATCGCCGGATCATGCGGGTGATCGGTAAAGGCAACAAGCAGCGGATGGTCTTCATCAACCGAGCCGCCGCCGACGCGATCCGCAAATATCTGGGAGTCCGTCAGCGATCCAGCGACGAGGCGTTGTTTCTCTCTAAGCGTAAGACCCGGCTATCGCACCGCCAAGCGTGGGTCGTCTTCCGCGAGTTCGCGCTGCTCTCGGGCTTGACCAAACACGTGACGCCGCACGTCATGCGCCACTCGTTTGCGACGCACTTGCTCGAAAACGGCGCCGACATCATGACGATCAAGGAATTGCTCGGTCATGAGAGTCTATCGACGACCCAAATCTATACGAACGTCTCGATGGAACACATGCGCCACACCTACGAGGACGCGCACCCCCGCGACCGAAGCGACGAGCGGTAGTCGATCTTCTAGGGCTTTAGTCGACGGCTTCTTGACCTTCTGCTTCTTGGAGCGCGCGAGTTGCCTCGTGTAAATCGGTTTCTTTATGTAACTCGGTGGAGTCTCCCGACGTGTCGATGCGCGGATGCTCGCGCCGTAGGTCGTCGAGAGCGTTGAGCGCTTGGGTGATTTTCCGATCTTGGATGACCAGCATTTGCAGGACCAGACGGGCGCGTTCTTGCTCGATGGTGCTTTGCGTGTTTTGGTGCGTCAGGATTGCAACGACGAGTACGAGGCTGGTCAGCTGGGCGATCGTGTTGAGGAGCGTAAAGCTGCCAGTGTCGAAGGCGGCGTGGCTCGCCCGCAGCACCAAATTAATCGCGACCCAGACGATAATGAACGCTACCAGCGCAAGAATGAAGCGCGGCCGTCCGATGCGCCCCATGAAATGCTGAATCGCGCGCTCGGCCGGCGACATCTGCCGATGCCGCTGCGCCCGCAATGCGTCGATAGTCTCGGCAGCTTCGCGAAGGTGCTCGGGGTAATCTCCTGGATTCTCGGCGTTGGCCATCTAGGGGAGGTTATACCCGTTGAACCGTCTTTTTTCGCCAGCCGCCAACGATGGCACCGACGATTGCGAAGCCGAGCACGAGATACGTCACTAACCGGGAATACCAAGGCGTCGCGACGCAGTATCTTGGGATGAAACGTTCCGGGCTTCTTCTTCTCACGCTTGCGCTTGCGGCATGTGGTTCGGCGGGACATGTCGCAACCAACGGCGGCACGCTGCCACCAGGATCACATATGCTCGTGCGGGTCGAGCGCGGCGAAATCGACGCCTATAAACCGAAGGTCGGCGACCTCTCGGACCAATACACGCTGCAAACCAGCTCGACCCAAGATCCGCCACCCCAACCGTCTCTCACCCGCAACGGAAAGACGTTAGGTGTTAGCTTCGCGCCGGGCTCGCCTGGCGAACTGCTCGTGCGCGTTCCCGATCGAGTCTCGCTCGACGCGTCTTCGGGCGAAGGCGATGTCAACATCACCGATATCACGGGCATCGCTACAGCGCATGCCGGCAACGGCAACGTCAAGGTCATGGTCGAGGGATACGCACAAGCGTCGTCGGGAGCGGGGGACGTTACCGTCTACATGGGATCGACGAACTGGCCGGGTACGCTGCACTTTGCTTCCGACCGGGGGGACGTCGAAGTCTGGATCAACGCGACGGCGAACTTTCACGTGCGCATGCACACCGACCGCGGCACGATCTTTACGGATTTCGCATTGCGCGGAACGTCCAGCGGCACGTCGGAGACGATCGTCGGCAACGTCGGCGATGCCAACGAGCGCAGCATCGACATCGAAGCGCGCGACGGAAGCATTCGGTTGCTCCAGCTCAAGCCGCAGATTTAGGAGAGCCCAATAGTTGATGCGACCGGGCAGAAGTCAGTGCGACTCTACAAGAGCAATGCGACCAGCCTAGGCAATTGATTTTCCGGCGTCTTCAACGGGGTCCAAACCCAAAATTACATCGCCGGGCCGAGGCCCCGCAAGGCCGGAAACGGACAATCCGGTATCGAAAGGTGCGGCCATATGGGGAATACCGGTGAAGAGGCGATGTGATACGAGCTGTGATTCGCTCCCGGCGTTACTTGGGACGGGCCCCTAGGATAGCAGGGCTTCTCAGCCTTGCCGCGTGCGGGACGCTGGCCGGTCA
>DATKGB010000036.1:0-4635 GCA_035544315.1 Verrucomicrobiia bacterium | reverse complement strand
GGAGAAGGGTCGCTCAAGTCCGCCAAGACCGGCACGATCCCGGGTTGAGCGAAGAGCTCTTCGAGCGATGCGAACTGCGCGTCGCCGACGGCGAGTACGCCGGTGGGCGTCTCGACGTCGCTGATCTTAGCAAAAGTGCGATCGCCCACGAGATGCGTCGGGATGCCGTCGGCCTCAAGGTCGCGTACCGCAGGGGTTGCTTCGTAACCGGCCGCGGTGACGAACAAGGCGCGGATGACGACGTGGCTGCGCCGCGCTTCTTCGAGCAGCGTCGCGCCTTCGAACGCAAAAGCGCGCTGTTCGTCGCGACCGCGCTTGTCGAGCAGGTCGGCAACGGCCGCGATGCGAGCGTTATGCGCGCCGAGCGTTTGCGGCACGGATGGCGATCCAGATCAGGGCGGCGAAAATCGCGCACAGCATGATGGCGATCTTGTCGTTAAAGTGCGCCGGGCCCACGAAAAATTTCAAGACCAAATACGTCATGGTGATGAAGATCGCCAAGAACGCAACCAGCCAAAGCAGTTCGCGTCCGGCCGAAGACGATTGTCGCACGCCCACGGTGTACGAGGGCTCGGACCGATATTCCGTTAAACTGAAGTCATGAATGTGCCCGAATCGGCTCCCCGGACGATCGCAATGCAGCGCATCTTCAAAGGGCGCGTTTTCAACCTTCGGAGCGACGAGGTACGCTGGAACGATGGTGCGGTCGAGAGGCTGGATATCGTCGAGCATCGCGGTTCGGTCGCGATCGTCGCGTTGACCGCGGACGGCGCCCTGGTCCTGGTTCGCCAGTATCGCCACGCCGCCGCGCGCTTTCTGTGGGAGATTCCGGCCGGAGTAGTCGAGCCGAGCGAGACGCCGATCGACGGCGCTAGGCGCGAGCTAGCCGAGGAGACCGGCTATCGCGCCGGCCGCGTTCGCGCGTTAGGCGGTTGCTACGTGACCCCCGGCTACTGCGACGAGTTCTTGCAGTTCGTGTTGGCCGAAGATCTGACCGCCGGGCATCAGAACCTCGATCAAGACGAGCGCATAGCGGTTGCCTGCTTTTCCCCGGCGCAAGCGCTGGCGATGACGGCGCGCGGTGAGATCGCGGACGCAAAAACGCTTCTGGCAATCGCCTGGTTGCAAAGCGACAAAAGTCAACTTCTGGGCATTGCGTCCGATACATAGGATATCGGCGGAGCCGCGACATCTTGATGTCGCGGTGATGCTTGCCACGGAGGATCTCGTGGAATTGCCAAAAGATATCGATGCTGTTCTCAAGCAGCTTCTCGGACCGTGTCGTGATTGCGACGCGGTATCGGTGCTTGCCGCCGAAGACGAGGCGTATCTGACCGCCTTGATCGCGGCTATTCGCGGCGGTCAGCGCGCGGTCGTCATCGTCGAAGAAATCGACGAAAAACTACGCTACATGTTTTCGAATGCGACGCGGGCCGAGGCGGTCAGCATCTTGGGCAAAGTGATCGAATCGACCGGCCGTCGTCTGGCCGAGGGCGAAGAATAGCCGCGCGGACCTGTTAGGGGCCCAGGAGCAGTTCGTCGATCTTGCCGGTTTTGTCGACGCCGAACTTGTAGTGGAAGTGCGCGCGTGCGAAGGTGACGAGGAACTCGTACAGCGCACCGCCGTGGCCGTCGTCCGTGCTCGCGATCGGTACCAACGTCTTGAGCGAGCCCAGCGCCGCAAAGTTCGATTGGGCGACGAGTTGATCCGAAAGATATGCGCTAAAGGCCGGCGTTAGCTGCGTGCGGTCGACGTTCTTGGCGGCCAACCGCACGAGCCATTCTTTCGCGCGAGCGACGATCGTGTTGTCGACGTGCGCGAGCTGCGGCGGTGCGACCAGATCGAGAATCTCGGCGGCCACGTTTTCGGGAAAAATCGTTGTCGGCGATTGTAGCGGATCGGCGTTGGCCAAGACGATCACCGCGACGTGATCGTCGGGCAGCAACGCGTTCATCGTGTGGTACCCGGCAATTTCGCCGTTGTGCCAGATGTAACGCTTGCCGTCGCGCTGATCGATCACCCAACCCATCCCGTAGGCTTGAGCGCCGGGCGCGCCGCTGGCAGTAAACATACTACGCTCGGCATCGACGCGCAGCAGCACCGGCATTTCGATATCCCACTTGGCTATATCGTACACGTTGGAAACCAAACCGCCGGCGCCCAGCAGCCACGACGGATCCCACGGTTTAGCCCGGACGAAATGGCCGCGCGAACCGGTGTAGCCGCGCGCGTACGTCGGTGAGATTCCGACATCGGCTGCATAGAACGTCGAACTCATGTAGAGCGGTTGGAAAATCTGCGTTTGCAGATCGTCGGAGAGCGGCAAGCCGCTCACGCGTTCGACGATCAAGCCGGCGACGAAGTAGTTTAAATTATTGTACGCGAACGTCGAACCGGGCACGGAGGTAACGGCCATCTTGTTCACGGCCGCCAGCAGGTCGGCGAGTTTGAGCGGCTTGGTCGGATCGGGCGCGATGCCCGGCGCCTTGGTGTAATCGGGAAGGCCGGAAGTCTGCTGCAGCAATTGCGCGATCGTGACGTGGCTCGCGATCGTCAACTCGGGAACGTACTTCGTCACGTTGTCGTCGATCGAAAGCTTGCCATTTTGCGCGAGCAGTAGGATCGCCGCCGCGGTGAACTGCTTGCTGATCGACCCGATGTAAAACTCGGTTCCCGCGCCGACGCGGCGATGGGTTGCCAGGTCGCCGTAGCCGAAGCCGCGCGCGTAGACCAGGCGGCCGTCCTCGACGACGCCGATCGCGACGCCGGGCGTGAGCCCTTGGGCCACCTCGGCGTTGCCGATCGCATCGATCTTCTTGGCGATCGCCGGCGTGAACGTCGCGCCGGCGCCCAAAGCAGGCGTAGCCGCCGCCGACACGGCGACGGCTACGAACGCGAAAGCCAAAGAAACGATCGGACTACGCATGAAGCGGTACTCTCAAGGTCGGATTACTTTCCGACGGCAGTCTTGGCCATCTTAAGCAGCGAGCCGAAGGCCGCTGCGTCGGAGATCGCCAGCTCCGAGAGCGCCTTTCGGTTGAGGTTCACACCCGACTTCTTCAAGCCGTTCATGAAGACCGAATACGTCAGCCCTTCGCGGCGGACGGCCGAGTTGATGCGACTGATCCACAGCGAACGAAAATCGCGCTTGCGGACGCGGCGATCGCGGAATGCGTAGGCCAGCGAGTGCAGCAGCGCTTCGTTCGCAACGCGATAGTTGCGACGACGCGCGGCGCGGAAGCCCTTGACGAGCTTCATCACCTTGCGGCGATGTTTGAGACCTGAGACGCCGCGTTTAATGCGTGCCATTTATGCAGATCCTCCCTTACACCAAATACGGAATCGTCGGCGCGAGACGCTTGAGGTCGCCCTTGAACGTGGGCTGATCCTTGCGGAACTTGCGCTTGCGCTTCTTGGTCTTCTTGCTGAGGATATGTCCGCAGCCGCTGTACTGGTGACGATGTAACACCTTACCGGTGCCCGTCACCTTGACGCGCTTGGCGGTTCCTCTATGGGTTCGAATCTTCGGCACTGTCCTGCTCCTCTGAATCTATTTCTGAATCGGTTTCCGAATCGTCGTCCGGCTCGTCGACGTGGTGGTCGACGGGCCCGTTCTTGTGGTCTTTCTCGGCACCTCGCAGCGACGAGAACTTCGGCGGACCGGTCGGCGTCACGCGGGGCGCCAAAATCATAAACATATTGCGGCCTTCGAGTCGCGCCTCGCGCTCGACGATCGCTAACGGCGTCATGTCTTCGGCCATGCGATCGAGCAATCGCTTACCGAACGCCGTGTAGGTAATCTCGCGCCCCCGGAACATGATCGTGACTTTGATTTTGCTGCCGTCTTGCAGCAGGCGTTCGGCCATGCGGGCCTTGGTCTCGTAATCGTGCGTCTCGATCTTGGGACGCAGCTTCACTTCGCGTAGCTCGAAATTGCGCTGCTTCTTGCGGGTGTCTTTCTCTTTTTTCGACAGCTCGTATTTCATGCGTCCGTAGTCGCCGATTTTGCATACTGGCGGTTGCGCGGTCGGTGAGATCTCGATCAGATCGAGGCCGGCCGTCTGTGCGCGTGCTTGCGCGTCGTCGGTCGGCAGAATTCCCAGCTGTTCGCCGTTCTCGTCGATGACGCGAACCTGGCGAATGCGAATCTGATCGTTGACTCTGAGCGGTCTTGCTATGGCGAACTCCCTATTCGAAAGCAAAAAAAATGGCGTCGCCGAAGCGACCCCACGCTGCGAAACCGGCCGGCGGTTCCTCAGATGAAGACCGGATCGCCCGAAGGCATCCGGTGAGTACCCTCGCGGGCACTACTTCGGCTCACGGATACTATCACGATTACCCGCCCGGGGTCAATTTGCGACAATTACGGCACCAGATGCCAGATTGCTGGCAGGTTGGAAGGGGTTCCGAGCACTTTGATAGGGGACGGGACGCTTGCCTCGTAGATGGCGGCATGCAGTCGTTTTCATCTGTTCGAGCGGTGCTGATTGCCGTCGCCCTTCTTGCCGGCTGTGGCCTCGGAGCCGCGCTTGCGGCCGACCAGCCCAGCGGCCCGATCAAACTCGTCGTGGACGCTTCGCTGGCGGCTAGCCAGAGCGTGGTCAAGACGCACGAGGAGATCCCGGTCAGCCCGG
>DATKGB010000035.1:0-12955 GCA_035544315.1 Verrucomicrobiia bacterium | reverse complement strand
GAAGGATCTCACCGACCCACGCGCCCACTTTTGCGTAGGGAGCGCATTACAGCTTCCCTTCGGCGATGCCGCCTTTGATACGGTGGTCTCCTGGGAAGTCATCGAGCACGTTCCCAAAAACACCGAACCGGCGATGTTTCGCGAGGCCTATCGCGTGCTGCGCCCCGGCGGCTCGTATTATCTATCCACCCCCCACAGCTCGCTGCTCTGCAACATTGCGGATCCGGCCTGGTGGCTGATTGGGCATCGGCACTACAGCGTAGACCGGCTGCGGAGGCTCGCCGAAGAGAACGGCTTCGAAGTGCTGCAGACGCACGTGAAAGGTGGAGGCTGGTCGATCATGGCTGACCTTGACATGTACGTTTCCAAGTGGGTCCTGCGGAGACGGCCGGTTTTCGAAGCCTTTACCCGAAGCAAACAAGGTAAAGAGTTCTCGCGGAATGGCGGCTTCGTCAACGCGTTCGTAAAATGCCAGAAGCCCCTAGCTCCAGGCTCATGCGCATCTTATTGTTGACGCGCCACATCCATAGCTGCGATGTTGTTCCGATCGAACGTGGGGCGGGACCGAAGCCTTTATCTCCTCGTTCCTCGAATCGTCGACGAGGATGGGAAATCTTGAGATCACCGTCGCCGCACCAAGACCTGAGGGCGGCACGAGCCGGATCCTGGCGGAGCCGTCGGCATCGGCGCGATCCTGAATATTAAGGGCTATAAGGGCGACTACGGCCTCGGACTCTACCATTCGTTCGATACCTTCAATCTTGGCTGCGACGCAAGCCGCCGATCGTGAAGCCATCGATCCTGCTTTTGAATTGGCGCGATCCGTGGCATCCGCGGGCCGGTGGTGCCGAGTTTCTCACGCTCCGAATTTTAGAACGGTTGGTCGAGCGTGGGTATCCGGTTGAGTGGTTTTCCTCACGCTACGCGGGCTGCGCCGAGGATGAAAGCAAAGGTGGCATTCGCTATGTGCGCCGCGGTAGCGAAGCAACCGTTCATCTTGCCGCGTATCGTAGGTACGGCAAGCGGACGGATCTCGGCTACGTTGTCGATGAGATCAATACGATTCCTTTCTACGCGATGGCGTATCGCAGCGGAAAGAAGATCGCATACATCAATCAGTTGGCGCGCGAAATCTGGCTTTACGAAGGCGGGATGCTCGCTCCGTTCGGTTACATTGCCGAACCGCTCTATCTGATTCCGTACCGCAACTCACCGATCATCACGATTTCTGAATCTTCTAAACAAACGCTTCGTGGTATCGGTCTACATGGCGAAATCGCGGTCATTCCAATGAACGTCGATGAGCCTCCGATCCAAACGTTGACGCCGAAAGTTTCGCAAGATATTGTGATCGTTGCGCGGTTGGCGCGCTCCAAGCGGATCGAACACGCGATCGAAGCGGCCGCGATCATGCGCCAGCACCAATGGAGCGGTGCGCTCAACATCGTCGGTGGTACCAAGGATCAGCGCTACGAACGGCAGCTACGGAAGCTTTGCGAACGCCGGCTCGGCTCACAAGGGAAGGTCTGGGGACGCGTGACGACGCAACAGCGGCGCGCGCTGCAACAATCGGCGTCGATTCTTTGGATGACCTCTGCGCGCGAGGGCTGGGGGCTGGTCGTAACGGAGGCCGCTCGCCTCGGCACTCCGAGTGTGGTCTACGACGTACCGGGCCTTCGGGACGCCGTGAAGGACGGGCGCACCGGGTATGTGGTCGCCCCCAGTCCGCGGGCGCTGGCCGACGCCAGCCTTCGGATGCTCTCCGAGGGCGTCGCCGCCTTTGCTGAGCGAGCCCGCGACGACTCGGCGCGCCTGAGCTGGGACGGCACGGCCGATGCATTCGAGGGCGCCCTCTTGGCCCTCTGACCAGCTAAAGCGCGCGGCGTCGGATTAAGATGCCGAACTGACAATTGAGCATAGAGGCATACGCCCAGTAGTTGCGCGTAGGCTGCTCATGGATGGATTGGCGCTCATCGTTCCGGAGGGTTTGACTCGCCGGGTTTCTAATGGAACGTGAACGCTTTCCAACAACGAGGCATTCGCAAACATGGGCCTGTCCTACGTGACTGAAGTTACGACTAGCGCCATCTTGCCCGGCGGTAAGGTTTCGAATCTGCCGTTCGAGGAAGGCGAGAATAGCTGATGCGCCGCATCGCCGTTATCGGAGTCGGCTATGTCGGGCTCGTCACGGGGGCCTGTCTCGCAGACCTTGGGAATCGGGTCGCGTGTATCGATTGCGATGTTCAGAAGATTGAAACCCTCCGTTCCGGTCGAATCCCATTTTACGAGCCCGGGTTGCTCGAACTGGTGTTGCGGAATCGGCACTCGGGCCGACTCGATTTTCATACCGACGTCGAAAGTGGGATTGAAGACGCGGAATGCATCTTCATTGCGGTCGGAACGCCGATGAGTCCCGACGGCTCTTGCGACTTGGCAGGGGTTCGTTCGGTGGCGCGCGAGATCGCGGTGAGCCTGAAGCAAGATGCGATCGTGGTCAACAAATCGACCGTTCCGGTGGAGACCGGCGATCTTGTCGCCGCCATCATTCGCGAGCATCGCAAAAAGGATCTGCAGGTTTGGGTCGTTTCCAATCCCGAGTTCATGCGTGAAGGCTCGGCGATTCCCGACTTCATGAGCCCGGATCGCATTGTCATCGGAGCGTCCGATGACCGCGCCGTGGAATTCATACGGGACCTTTACGCGCCGCTCGATGCGCCCCTGATCGTGACCGATGTCCGAACTGCGGAGATGATCAAGTACACGGCTAATGCCTTCCTTGCGACGAAGATATCGTTCATCAACGAGATCGCCAATGTGTGCGAGCGCGTCGGCGCCGACGTGAGGGACGTGGTCGTCGGCGCGGGCAGCGACAAACGCATCGGGACATCCTTTTTCAATGCGGGGCTGGGCTTCGGCGGCTCGTGCTTTCCCAAGGACGTCTCGGCGCTGGTACACATTGCCGAACGATGCGGAGCCCCATCGCGATTGCTTCCGGCGGTCCTGTCCGTCAACGAGGAACAAATCGAGCGCGTCGTCGAGAAGCTTGACCACGCGCTCGGCGGGTTGCCCGGGAGAGTTGTCGGGGTCTTAGGGTTGGCGTTCAAGCCGAACACGGATGACATTCGCGATTCGCCCTCGCTGAAGTTGGTCGAGAGGTTGCTCGCCGGCGGCGCCTCGGTGATCGCTCACGATCCTGTCGCCGTCGAAAGCGCAAGAGTCAAGCTCGGGGAACGAGTCCGGCTCGTCAACGATTGCTATGAGGCCGCGAATGACGTCGATGCCATCGTCGTAGCAACCGACTGGAATGAGTATAAGCAACTCGACTTCACGATCCTGCGGAAGCTGATGCGCGGCGACGTCGTCATGGATGCCCGCAATGTCTACGACCCAGAAACCGTAACCACTAAAGGGCTGCAGTACCTGGGTGTGGGGCGTGCGGGCGGGGATTTCGGCCGGCGAGGCACCGCCGAAACGGCGGCGCTGGGCGACCGTGCCTAGAGCCCTGATCACGGGCGGAGCCGGATTCGTCGGGTCGCACCTAGTCGATCGCTACCTGCGCGACGGCTGGGAGATCGTCGCGGTCGACAGTCTGCTAACCGGCAGTCTGGCAAATCTGTCGGAGGCGCGCTCGCATCGAGCCTTCACGTTCTTAGAACGGAACGTTGCCGGCGACCCAGCCACCACGTCCGCGCAGCTGGCGGGCGAGGTCGCGCGCTGCGAACTTGTGCTACACTTCGCTTCGCCGGCGAGTCCCGTGGATTACGTCGAGCATCCGATCGAAACCATGCGCGTAAACAGCCTAGGAACTGAATCGTGCGCTCTCCTAGCGCTAACATGGGGCGCGCGGCTGCTCTTCGCCTCCACTTCCGAAGCATATGGCGACCCCAAGGAACATCCTCAACGCGAGACTTACTGGGGCAATGTCAATCCAGTCGGTCCTCGCTCCTGCTATGATGAATCCAAGCGATTTGGCGAAGCACTCGTGATGACGTACGCGCGCGCCCGGGGACTCGATTCGCGCATCATCAGAATATTCAACACCTACGGCCCGCGCATGCGGAAAAACGACGGACGCGTCGTTCCGAACTTCATAATGCAAGCGTTACAAGGGAGACCACTGACGGTTTACGGAGACGGATCGCAGACGCGATCGTTCTGTTACGTCGACGACCTCATCGAGGGGATCGTTCGTTGTGCGGCCTCCGAGGCAACCCGCGATCGAGTCGTCAACCTGGGAAACCCGGAGGAGCATACCATCGCGGAGTTTGCCGCGGCCGTATCCCAGATCGCCGGCGTCGCGTTGAAGATCGAACCGGGGCCGCTTCCTACCGACGATCCGGCGCGCCGGCGGCCCGACATATCCCTTGCAAAGAGCCTCATCGGATGGGAGCCGCGAGTCTCGCTGGAGGAGGGGATACGCAGAACGATCGAGAGCATGCGCCCCGTGCCCGCAGTGAGCGTTCGCTGAATATCACAGCGTTCGGCATTGAGCCACGGCTTGGCACGCCACATTTTCCCCGACCACCACACCACGGCGATTCGAAGTGAGCCGGCCGCTCCTGGTGACGGGCGGTGCCGGCTATGTCGGTTCACATTTTGCGGCCGCATTAGAGGATGCGGGGCGAGATTATGTCGTCATCGATTCGCTAGAACGCGGTAACGCGTCGTTCGTTCCGACGGCCAAACTCGTCGTGGCCGACATCTCGGATAGGAATACGGTCGCCGATCTGTGCCGGGAGTATCGTCCAAAAATTGCCGTGCATTTCGCTGCTTTCGCCTATGTTGGCGAGTCGATGAGCGATCCTGCGCGCTACTATGAGAACAATGTTACAAAGTCGCAAGCATTGTTCGATACGCTGCGGGCAAACGACGTCGAGGGGATCGTGTTTTCCTCATCATGCGCCACCTACGGCATCCCGGATATCTCGCCCATCGATGAATCCGCGCCACAGCGCCCGATCAGCCCGTATGGCGAAACGAAATTGATCGTCGAACGTTTGCTCGCATATTATCGCACCGCTTACGGATTGAACTCAGTCGCACTACGATACTTCAACGCTTGCGGTTCGAGCGCGACAAGACCCTTATACGAGCGCCACGATCCCGAGACGCACCTCATCCCATTGGTAATTCGCGCAGCGCTCGACGGCACGCCACTGAGAATTTTTGGCAATGATTACGATACGGCGGACGGTACCTGCGTGCGCGACTACATCCACGTGGATGACCTCGCGGATGCCCACATGCTGGCGGTGACGGCTATCGAGCACGGCCGAGAGCTGCCAAGCATGAACCTCGGAGCCGGCTTCGGGATGTCAGTTCTCGAGGTTGTGGCCGCAGCGCAATACGCGACTCAATCACGTGTCGCGGTCGAGCAAGCGCCAAGGCGCCGGGGGGATCCCGCCGCGCTGATCGCCTCGGCCGCCCTGGCGGGCCGGTGCCTCGGATGGAAGGCGCAGCGGTCGGACCCGCGCAGCATCATGCAAGCGGCGTTGCTCGGGGAGCGTCGGCGCCGCGATTTTGCCGACCCGCAATGATGGGGGACATCGTCGCGGAAATGGAGCCGGTCAGCATCATCATCGCATGTTACAACGGCGAGCAACGCCTGCCGCATCTGCTCAGGAGTTTGCGCTCCCAACGCTACGATCAGACGGCAATCGACATCATCGTGGTCGACGATGCCTCGACAGATCGCACCATAGAGATCGCTCGCTCGTTCGGCGCCCGCGTGTTCGCCAATGGCCATCGCAACATCGAGCGCGGCAAAGCCATCGGTTTCCGAGAGGCACGCCACGAGTACGTAATGTTCATTGACGACGACAATCGCTTACCGCATGACGCATGGTTAGAGCACGCGATTGAAGCGTTGAATGAAAACCCGGAGGCCGTAGGCGTGCAGGCCGCCTGGTTTTCACTAATCGGTTCGGATCCGCCGGCGAATCGGTACTGTAGTATCTTCGGTGGTGATCCGCTCGCAGTGTACCTGCGCCGCCGAGATCATCTCGCGCGATACGAGACCCGCTGGACACTGCCGGGAGAGGTCGTGGCGGAGACCAAGCGATACTGGAAGGTCAGATTCGATGCGTCGAACTTTCCAACGCTGGGATCCCAGGGATTCATCAGCCGGCGTTCTCTTATCGCAAAAACACCCTGGGATCCATATCTTTTCCACATCGACACCAATTATCGCCTAATGCTGGACGGCCACGACCGCTTCATCATGCTCCGGGACGAGATCCAGCACGACTATTGCCTGAGCGTGAGGTCGATGCTTCGCAAGAAGTCTCGGGATGCCAGACTTTTCTTGGAGCAATCGCATATGCGACTGTTTCGCTGGCAAACGAGCCCCACCCGATTCGTGATAGCCTTGGGGCTCATGCTCAGCGTGGTACAACCCCTTGCTCTTTCTATTCGCGCCTTCGTGCGAACGCGCGACGCGGCGTGCTTTTTGCATCCCATCCTGTGCGTAGCCTTGCCGCTCCTCTACTTCCGCGAGACCATTTTTCATGTGTTCCGAAGGGCAGCGAAGCGCCCAAGGATGCCAAACTGAGGCCTATCGCAGCTAGGAGTGCGCGCGCGCTCCTTGAAACTCGATTGGCCGGCTTTGCCGCCCCTCGCTGCTTATCAATGAAAGTATTCCGTGGCTGATTTGCTGCCTCTCGTCGACTTGAATGCGCAGTATCGAAGTATTGCGCACGAAATTCTCCCTGCGGTCACCAATGTTTTTGAGTCGGCGGCTTTCATCATGGGCCCCGATCTAGACGCCTTCGAAATGGAGTTTGCCAACTTTGTCGGCACCCAATACTGCATCGGCGTAGAATCCGGAACGGCGGCTCTCAAGGTCGCGCTCCAAGCGATCGGCGTCGGACCCGGGGACGAGGTAATTATACCAGCCAACACCTATATCGCCTGCGCGTTCGCCGTCTCGCAAGTAGGTGCCATACCAATCATGGTCGACGTCGACGATGCTTACCTTATGGATGCCGATTCGATCGAAGCGGCCATCACCTCGAAGACCAAAGCGATCATGCCAGTCCATCTCTACGGGCAGGCTGTCGATATCGACCGAATTCTTGCCTTAGCCAAGACCAACGGCATTAAGGTGATCGAGGACGTAAGCCAAGCGCACGGGGCGATGCATCGCGGTAAGCGCGCAGGCTCGTTCGGTGATGTTGCCGCGTTTAGTTTCTATCCCAGCAAAAACTTGGGCGCTTACGGCGACGGTGGCGCGATCGTCACGAACGATCCGGAAATCGCCGACCGCGTCCGGCTTCTGCGGGACTTTGGCCAACGCAAGAAATACGAGCATTGGATCATTGGCGATAACTGCCGGTTGGACACCGTTCAAGCCGCGGTATTACGGGTGAAGCTCCGTCATCTCGATGCTTGGAACGCCCAGCGCCAGCGAGCGGCGCGCCTATACGACGAACGCATTCGTGAAATTGGGCTGCAGCCGCCGATCAGTACGAATCGCGATGGACACGTCTATCATCTGTACGTCGTTGCACTTCCGGAGCGCGATCGAGCGATCGCATCGCTCGCGGAAAAAAATATCGAGACCGGGGTTCACTATCCGATTCCGATCCATCTCCAGCCGGCATACGAACATCTGGGAATCGAGCGTGGACGTTTCCCCAAAACGGAAGCCGCGGCGTCAGTGATTCTTTCTCTGCCCATGTTCCCGGAGATTACGGAGCAACAGATCGACCGCGTTACGAACGTTCTACAAGCTCACGTCGACGCGATAAGCTCCCGGCTCCCGTAAGGGTGCAATGATTGGACTCCCTCTTGTAGCCGTTGCGCTACTCGCCGTGGTCACACCGTCGCCATCGTCATCGCCGTCACCATCGCCGGCGCCGTCGGCACCGCCGGTGGTCGCTTCGGTGAGGGTCGCGACCGGCTCGCTCGAAAGCTTGCATCTCTTACCAGTTGCCGCTTCGGTCCTCACCGCGACGCAAATCGGCCAAAGTGCCGCGCTCACCGGCGACGAGGTGCTGCGAGCACTCCCCGGTTTCGACCGGACGCGCAGCAACAGCGCATTTACGAATTACGGTCAGTTACGCGTCTCGTTCTCTGGAGCGGGCAACGATCGCGGATTGGTTCTGGCCGACGGCATCCCCGCGCAAGACGGGTTCGGCGGCCAGGTCGATTGGGCGGAGTATCCAGCGGCGGACTTAATCCGTGCGGAAATGCTGCGCGGACCCGGATCGGCGCTGTACGGAGCCGGTGCGATCGGTGGCGTCCTTTCGTTGCAGAATTATGGTCCCACTTCGGACACGACGGCGCCCCCGCGGGGATTACTCTCGATCGGCAGTGGCTCGCACGATTACGCCGACATCTATGCGCGGACGGACACCGCGCTTTCGAGCACGCTCTCGGCGTCGTTCTCATATGCTCAATCGCAACTCTCCTACGACGATCTCGCTCCGGGGTATCAAGCATCCGACGATGTCGCCGCGCAATCGCGGTCGGGGATGGGCTCGATTCGCCTGCGCTACGCGCCCTCGGCTTCGGACGTCGTCGACTACGGCTATCGCGGCGCATGGGATTACCAGCAGGAGGGGCGGCCGAACTACAACTTTTGGCGGAGGCTTACCCAGAACTCGCTCGGGTTCGCTCACAGCGCAAATCGCGGTGCGCTTCGCATCGATGTGTACGAGCGCAATGCGTTTGTCACCAATATGGCCGACAGCTTCCCGAGAGCTCCCGGTACATTGCTCTATACGCAATATGTGCCGACGCACGAAAGCGGCGTCTCGGCCGACTGGATCGTCGATTCCGAACACTCAACCTTTGAAATCCGCGCCGACGCGCGTTTTGTCGGCGGCGCGAGCGACCAGTACGGTCCCACCGGAAACAGCGAGAGCTCGGGCAGCGGTACGCAGACGCTTGCCGGACTCGCCTTTCAGAAGACGTGGCGCTTCTCGCGCGCCGAGCTCGTGGCCGGTATACGAGGCGACGCGATCGATCTCGCGCATGCGACGATGACGAGCGGCACCACGATGGCGCCGATCGCGCCACGCATCGACCGCGCACTCTCGCCGCGCCTCGCGGCTCGTTACGACGTGACGCATCACCTTGCATTGCGCGTCTCAGGCGGGGGCGGCTTTCGGGCTCCTTTTCTGAACGAGCTCGTACGAGGTTACCAAATCGGGGCGATCAAATATCTTCCCAACCCCAATCTCGTCCCCGAGCGTTCGTCGTCGTTCTCCGGCGGACTTGATTGGACATTTGGGCGCAGCGAGCTCTCGATCGATCTCGTTCGCACATCAGTCAATGATGCGATCGACTTTCTCACCGTCTCGCCGACCGAGCAAATACGCAACAATTTTTCGCACACGCAAACGAATGCGGTCACCGCCCAGTTCGTTCGCGCGATCGCTACCTGCACGCGCCTCGACGTCTTCGGAGCCGAGAACAACGCTCGTATCACCGATGGGAGCGCGGCCGACATCGGCAAGCAGCTCCCTTACGTGCCCAAGGTGTCGGCGACGGCTTCGCTCGATCAAAAGTTCGGCGCCACCGAGGCCGGCGTCAGCCTATCGTACCTGGGGATGACCTATGCCGACGACTTGAACGTGGAACCGCTCGGCACGGCGACGACGCTCGGGGCGCACGCGGAGATTCCTCTGGGCCGCGGCGCGCAGCTCGTGCTCTCTGCGGACAATCTGACCGACGCGCGCTATCTCTCGAGCATCGACCGTTATGCGCCACCGCAAGTGATCTCCCTCAGCGTACGCCTGCCATTGCATCCAATTACGGCTGCAACGGATGCTTGTCCGCACGGGTAAGAATTTTCTAGCCGATGAAGATGCCGCCATTAACGTTAAGGGTCTGCCCGGTGATGTAATCCGCGTCTTCCACCAGGAACCGGACGGCTTGTGCAATTTCATCGACAGTTCCAACGCGATGCATGGGGATTCGTTGCACAATTCCTTCTCGAACGTCTTCCGGTATCGATCGCCACATCCCGGTATCGATAAAACCCGGGCAAATACAATTCACCGTTATATTTTTCGTGGCCACTTCCAATGCTAACGAACGACTGAAGCCGATCATGCCGGCCTTAGCTGCAGCATAATTCGTTTGACCGAAATTTCCGGTTTGCGCTACGAACGATGAGATATTGATGATGCGGCCAAATTCCTTATCAAACATTGCGGGGACAACCGCCGCGCACGTGTGAGCGATGCCATTCAAGTTAACGTTGAGGACGTCGGACCATTCTTGAGCCGTCATCTTTCGGAACGTCCGATCGCGCAAAATGCCTGCGTTGTTGACGAGAATGTCGATCGGTCCGAATTGCTTGATAATATCGGCAATATTATTAGAAACTGACTCTCGATTGGACACATCGAAACAGCGCTCGATGGCCTCCCCGCCCGACGAGCAAATCTGCTCAATTAATGAGTGCGCTTCTTCCGCGCTAGCAGAATGATTCACGATGACTCGGGCGCCGCGTTGCGCTAGCATCCGCGCGATGCCGGCACCTATGCCGCGCGAGCTTCCCGTCACGAGCGCATTTCGACCGGCAAGAACACGAAGCATGCTCGCGCTACCCTTCACGACGCTCGCAAAACAACTAAGATTGGTCGGCCGGTTTCCCTTCGCCGACTCTCAAAAGCCTTCGCATATTCCGCCAGGCGTTCCGAGTGAGGCCGCAAAGCTTCGAGCACGTATTGCTCGGCCTCGTTAATTTCACTCTCGTTGAAGCCGCTTCGCATCATCCCAGCACGATTGATATCGAGGTACCGCAGTGGACTACCCACAACTTTTGCGAATGGCGGTACATCCTTGGCTACGATAGCTCCCATCCCCACCATAGCGTACGCGCCCAACGTTGTGAATTGATGAATAACCGTTGACAATCCAACGTTTGTCCCTTCGCCAATATCAGAAAACCCGCCTATTTGCACGTTATTAGCAAGAATGGCTCGCGAGCGAATCCGCGTGTCATGTGAAACGTGCGCATACGCCATCAAATAGCAATCGTTCTCGATCAGAGTTTGAAATTTGCTAGGCTGGTGGACCGTACAATATTCTCGAATAACGTTCCGATCGCCGATTCGAATACCACCAGTCGATTTCTCTCCGGTAAGCTCGAATTTTTCTGTACTAAATTGAGCTGGTGTGCCGATGGTGGTATGCGGACCGATCCAGTTCCCATTGCCTATGCTGACGTTCCCCGCAATCATAGCAAACGCGCCGATGACGTTCCCGCCTCCGAGCACCACGGAAGGCTCGATTACGGCTGTCGCATGCACTTGATTCTGGTTTCCTAAAATTGCTGCCATGAGTCGCCTCAGTATATCTCAGGCGCGCCCTTGGTTCCTTCCGCGCTAGAACGTTCTGACGTTGCGCAATCCGGCAGCGCGGAACGAATCGGCGATCTTCGCGGCATCGCCGTCGGTCTGACACAGGACGACGCAGCGGCCGTCGCCGATGGCATCGTTGTAGTTCTCGATTTGGTCGCTCGGGATCGCAAAGCCGCCCAGATAGTCGAAACGGTCGGTGCGCCCGCCGCTCAGCGACGAGAGGCTCGCGGAACGGCCGCCGATGCCCGGAACGTTGGTGCCGCCCGAATCCGACATCATGCCGGTGCCGTGCGTCATGTCGTCCGAGAAATCGTTGGATTCCATCGATTGCGCTACGAAGACGAAGTCGATGATCGAGTCGGTATGCTCCTGCGAGGGGGCCGCCTTGGTCACGACCCGTACGGTACTCGCGTCGATGTTTTGCGCGGCGAGCGCCTGTTGGATTTCCTGCGGGTCGCAGGTAGCTAAAATCCCGGTAACTAGTGCCAACTCAAAACCCTCCTAGCGAGCGAAAGAACGAACGGCGTGGGCTAGTCTTTCTATACCGACTTGAATCATTTCTTCCCCCGAGTTGGAGAAGTTTAGCCGCATCCCATTGTGGACGTCCCGTCCGGGGTAGAAGCTCACGCCCGGCACGAACACGACTTTCTCGCGTGCGCAGACCTTGAGCAATTCGTCGGTATCGACGCCGTCCACCGTGGCCCATAGGAACATGCCCCCAAGCGGGCGGTTGAAACCGACGCCGGCGGGCATGTGCTCGGTCAACGCCGCATGCATGACGTCGCGCCGCCGCCGATAGGTCTGCACGATCCGCGCGACGTGCGCCTCGAATTCCGCGGCCCGTCCGACGTAGCGATAAAAGAGATATTGTGCGAGCGATCCGGAGTGCAGATCGGCACCTTGTTTGGCCAGCACCAGCTTCTCGCGAACGTCGGGATCGGAGATCACGACCCAGGCGACGCGTAAGCCGGGCGCCATGATCTTGCTGCCGGTGCCCAAATAGACGATCGTTCCGCTCGAAGCAAACGAACACAGCGACGGCAAATGCTCGCCCTCAAAGCGCAATTCACCGTAGGGATCGTCCTCGACCAGGGTGACGTCGAATGCCTCGCAGATGCGGACGATCCGCTCGCGCCGCTCGAGCGCCAGGGTGCGGCCGGTCGGGTTTTGAAAATTCGGAATCATGTAGACGAGCTTTGGAAACGGATCGGCGCGTTCGAGCACGCGCTCGAGCGATTCGGGAACCATGCCGTCTTGGTCGGTATCGACGGCCAGATAACGGGCTTGATAGGCGTCGAACGCTTGAATCGCGCCCAGGTACGACGGATGCTCGAGGACGACGTGATCGCCCGGATTGAGAAAAACCTTACCGAGCAGATCGAGTCCTTGCTGCGATCCGTTGACCATGATCGCATCCTCGGCGTCGAACGGCCGGCCGAACCGCCGGGTCAGACGTCGGGCGACCCACTCCCGCATCTCGGGAATGCCTTCGGTGACGCTGTATTGCAGCGCTTGGGCGCCGTACACGTCCATGACTTCGCGGGTGCATTCCACGATCGCTTCGAGCGGGAATAGCTCGGGCGCGGGCAGGCCGCCCCCAAACGAGATCACGTCGGGTTGCTGGGTGACCCTCCTCATCC
>DATKGB010000034.1:0-2538 GCA_035544315.1 Verrucomicrobiia bacterium | reverse complement strand
GGGAGGAACCGAGGCGCCGGCGTGCGGGCCAGACCGGAAAATCGCGCCCGAGCCGATGATATAGGAATCCATAGCGCCATCATGGCGCGTCCCCGTGCCACCTGTATGGCATCCAGAATTGAAAGAGACGCCGCTAAACGGCGCCTCTTGCCCCCACCCGGGTTGCTTCTCCTGCCGCTAGGAAGCGGAAGAAATGTTCGACTTCGTTTCCGTCGTCGCGTCGGCCGCGGTGCGATAGAAGAGTCCCAACAATGCGTCGACGGCTTGGGGGTCCCACTGCGTCCCCCGCCCATTGCGCAGGATCTCCAACGCTTGGCGCGGGGCGATCGCACGTCGATACGGACGGTCGCTGATCATGGCGTGGAATGCATCTGCAACGGCCACCACGCGCGCTTCGAACGGGATCTCATTGGCGGCCAGACGGTCGGGGTATCCGTCGCCGTCATAACGTTCGTGGTGCGCACGTACGATCACGGCGCAAGTGCGCAACGACGGGATCTGTTCGAGGATCCGTTCGCCGGCGGCGGAGTGATCGCGCATCACCGTCCACTCGTCTTCGTCGAGCGGCCCATCCTTGAGCAGGATACTTTCGGGGGTTGCAACCTTGCCGATATCGTGCAGGACGGCGCAACGTTCGACAAACGCCGTGGTTTCGGCGGAAAGACCCATCGCTACGGCTAGACGGCGGGCCCATTCACCGGTGGCCTTGGAATGACAGCAGGTGGCGGCATCGCGTTCGCCCAGCATCGCAAGCAGCGCATGGGTTGCCGCAGCCGAGGGCGACGCATGCGGCTCGGCGGGTTCGCGCAACGGTGCGAGCCCACGGTCGACTTCTTCTTTGAGCAACTCAAGGGCGGCCAGAAGCCGGGCATGATCGACATCGAGGCGCGACGCGGCAACCGCGATGCTGTGGGTCGCAGCAGCGGCAAGTTCCGACGCGCCGGCGACGCCAAAGCGCCGACCCTCGCGCGCCGCCCACGTGCTCAAGCCCACTGGCTTGGCAACCGCCAACGAAAGGCACAGCCGATCGAGCAAGACCTCAAGGGTCGCATCGACCGCCGGGTTAGCGATCAGTTCGTGTTGCACAAGTTGCTCGACGGCCACAGCAATCAATGCCCGAGGTGCGCTGCCGAGTTCGCGGGCTGCCCTCGCGACGCTGCAAATGCTCATTGGGAATAAACCCCTCGCAAGCCCTGCTGGTCCGTTTAACCCATTCCACCGGAGGGTTCGACGCCGAAGGCAAGCATGATGGCGAGGATGATGAGGGTCAACATATGTGGGCGACTCCTGAGGCTCCGAAAAGTAACTTACTCTCCGAGAATAACCGCTTGGGCGGCCGGTGTCCCTAATCAAAATTGACTAGGCCGTTTTCAAACGGCTAGGCGAGCCCCGCGAAAAGCCTAGTGTTGATTAGCCCAGGAGGCCACGCCGTTGAGCGACGGTCAACGCCTCCTGCCGTCCGTGACAACCCAGCTTCTGGATGGCGTTCTGGATATGCACCTGGATCGTGTTGAGGCTCCGGCCGGTCTCGGCCGCAATGTCCTTGGGCGAAAGACCCATCGCCAGAGCGCGCAGGACGTCAGCCTCAGAGCGGGTGATCGTTTCGTCTTGCGTTTCTGGGCCGCGCCGGACGGCGAACCGGTCGAGTATAGCTTGCAAGAGCTTAGCGTGACCACCGTAACCTAGGGTCGTCAGCTCGGCGAGCAAATCCCCGATCTCACCATCGCCTACCACTGGATTACGCAAGACCCGCAGCGATGATGCGACCACTTGTCGGAGGACGCGGATGTGGCTCGCATCCGACCGCGCAGGCCGCTTCAACTCACGTTGGGCAATTGTGTGACGCCCCGAAATTGCGTACGCCAGGGCGCACCAGAGAAATGCCGTGTCGATCGTTGCAGGGTCGCAACGTTCGGAAAACTCCTCGGCAAGCCCGTCAACGCGACCGATCAGATGCGTCGACTCGTCGGCGCGACCGCTCGCAGCGGCAGAGATCGCGCATTGGGCAGCATTGAGGATGCGGTCGCCGACGAACTGGATGCGCTCCCAGGATCGCGACGATACGCGGTAGGCTTCTTCGAAGCGCCCCTCCCACGTCAAGCATTCGGCTTTGGCGTGGCTCACCACCTGGATCAGGCGGGAGGTGTCGTTGGTACGAAGCGCGCCGAGGCTTTTCTCAACGGCCATTACGCCATCGGCGTTGCCGCGCTCGAGTTCGATGTTGAGCCGTTGCAGCGCGGCGGTCTGTAAATCGAAAGTGTCGCCGCCTTTGGACGCCGCCGCCGAAGCCTTCTGCGCGTACCATAAACGCTGCGATTGGTCGTGCACGAAGTTTCTAGCTATCGACGACAATGTCGAACACGCTTTGCTCACTAAGCTGTGCATTCCCAGGCGGGTCGCATCGTCAACGACGCGCGCGAACAACTCGCGCGCGGCAAAACCGTCACCGGACTCGAAGAGCGCTAGTGCGATCCGCTGCAAGACCCGAACGCGAACCGCAGATGACGTACTTCGACCCATCGTTGCCAAGGCATGCTC
>DATKGB010000033.1:0-5233 GCA_035544315.1 Verrucomicrobiia bacterium | reverse complement strand
CGCGATCTTGCTCGACCGTGCCGAGCGCTGGGCTCGCGAACGCGGCTGCCCCGCGCTGTCCTTGCGTTCCAACGTGATCCGCGAGCGCGCGCACGCGTTCTACGAACGGCGCGGATACACGCATAAGAAGAGCCAGCATTATTTCGAGAAGCGACTGACGTGAGCGCCGGCCTGGCGTATTGCGATAAAGCGTCGCGCATCTATTTTGATGAGGAGGCAACGCCTTTGGCCGATGGCGGCATCGTGCGCGAGGTGCTTGCCGACGAACTGATTCTCGCGCCGCCGGGTGCGGTGCCGGTGATTCTGCCGGGGCGGCGTCCGGTAACGACCGCCGGCGTCGAAGGGCGCCGCTTCGCGCTAGCGATGATCCTTCCGGCAGGGTACACGCGCCTGCTGGTGCCCGCTTACGAGAAAGAATCCGACGCGCCGCCGTTGCCGCTGTTCGGTTACACGTTTGCGTGCGTGGTCGACGACGCGTTGCACGTCGCCGCAACGCGGACCGACGAGGGCGAAGATTGGCAGCCGCGCGTCTATCTGCAGGGCCAACTCGAAGAGATCCTGGACCGTCGTTTGGCCAGCGATCCCGACAATCGCGTGCTGCGCCAGGTGGCCTTGTGCTCGCGCGATTACGGCTGTTTCACCGCGCAAAACGTCTTCCTGGAACGCGGAGAAGCCGCGCTGCCCGTTTCGCCCAAGTGCAACGCGCGCTGCGTCGGCTGTATCTCCGAGCTAGAGCCCGATGCCGGGCTTGCTTCGCCCCAGACGCGCATCGCCTACGAGCCGAGCGACGATGAGTTAGCCCGCGTCGCGGTCCATCATTTCGAGCGAGTCGAGGGTGGAATCGTCTCGTTCGGGCAAGGTTGCGAAGGCGAACCGCTCCTGCGCTCGATCGCGATCGCCCGTGCGATCGAACGAATTCGACTGCGGCGCGGCAACGGTACGATCAACCTCAATACGAACGGCTCGATGCCCGCGTCGCTCGAGCGTTGTATCGACGCGGGTCTGCAGGCGGTGCGGATCAGTCTCAACGCATTTCGCCCGGAAGTGTACGCGGCCTATTATCGCCCGCAGGGCTACGATCTCGACGACGTCTTTGGGTCGATTCGGCTGGCATCGCAGCGCGGTCTGCGGGTCTCCCTCAACCTCCTCACGCATCCCGGCGTCACCGACGACGCCCCGGAGCTGGCCGCTATGACCGAGTTTTTGCGCGACGTGCGTGTCGACATGATTCAAACGCGAACCCTCAACATCGACCCCGAGTGGTATTTCGATGCCGTCGGGCGCCCGCGCGAACCTCTTGGAATGCGCCACGCGATCGCAACCATTCGCGAACAGCACGTGCGCGTCGGCAACTTCACCCACACGCATTAGATGCCGCTTTGGGTGATCGTGACATTGGTTCTAACGGGAATCGGTGTCGGTTTCGCGGAGCCAGGCCGATTTAGCTACATCTTCGGCGCTGCAACGCTTTACGTGTTTCTGCCGCCGCTGTTGTTCGAGGCAGCGTGGAAACTCGATGCGCGTCAACTGCTCGGCGCCTGGAAGCCTATATTTGCACTTGCGGTGCCCGGGGTCGCCGTAACGACGGGGATCGTTGCGGTCGCTCTGGTCCTGGCGGGCTTTGCGTGGCCGCCGGCTCTCCTTGTCGGCACGATGGTGAGCGCGACGGACCCGATTGCGGTCGTCGCGATCTTCCGGCGTATGCCCGTGCCGGCGCTTCTGTCAACGATCGTGCAGAGCGAGGCGCTGCTCAACGACGGGATGGCGGTCGTACTTTACCGGGGGATTCTTCTTGCGATTGCCGGCGGGTTGACTGCGCGAGCGAGCGCGTTGGCCGCGGCCGGCGCTTTGCTCGGCGTGCTGGGTGGCGTGGCGCTCGGCATAGTCTTGGCCTGCGCGATCGCGCATCTGGTGATCCGCCGGCACGGTGCTTCGGTTCAAATTATTGCAACCCTCGGCGGCGCGTACGCCGCCTACTTTGCAGGCGATGCGCTGCATGCATCGGGAATTTTTGCCGTGATTGCGTTTGGCATCGCGCTGCGCGAAGTCGAGCGTCGGTTCATCACCGTTACGATGGCCGAAGATGTCGAGCGCTTTTGGGACGTACTCGCGCTCTTGGCGAATGCGCTCGTGTTCCTCCTCACGGGTGCGGCCATCGATCTGTGGAGGGCTGGGCACGCGCCCGTTGCGGCTGCGGCTGCACTTGGGGGCATTCTGGTTGCCCGGCTCGCGCTTGCGTACATTTTAACGCCCCTTTCAATGGGACGTTTGGTCGATCGGCGCTGGCTGAACGTGGTCCGGGTTGCCAACGCTCGCGGAGCCCTTTCGCTTGCGATGGCAATCGCGCTCCCCATGTCGATCGCTTCCCGCAGCGCGATCGTCGACGTTACCTTTGCCGTTGTGCTGGCCACGTTACTTTCGTCCGCGTTTACCGTGCCGCGCGCGGCCGCCGCTTTCAAAGCCTGAAACTAATCGGCAATTGGGCCGAATCCGTTCCGCAATCCGTTCGGATCATCCGTTCGGAGGATGGCGCACTGCGGCTCCAAAACGTAGAATGAGTGGCGATGTCTCTTGCAACAATTCGTTTGGCAGCGGCCTTCTCATTGCTGTACCTGGCGGCGGCCCCGGTCCTGGCCCAAACACAGCCCCCGGCTTCTCCGACTCCGCTCGCGTCGGCATCCCCAACGCCGGCCCCGATTCCCAACATTACTTGGCAGACCAATATTTCGGGCTACAGTTTCGAGACCACCAATCCGAACGCAACGGCCACGGACTTTAGCAATATCATGGCATCGGTGACGCGCAACACCGGCCTCTTTCGGTTTGGCGCGACCATCGGAGAATACGCTTTCCCTGTTGTGGGACAGGCGATCGCCCCAACATTAAAAGCCGGATCGAACACCGATCTGTTCGGCGTCGTTCCGATTGCTTACGTGCAATACGTTCCGGACGGATCTCTTACGTTCAGCGCGGGTAAGCTCGCGACGCTCATCGGTCAAGAAAACGGCTTTACGTGGGAGAACGTCAATATTCAGCGCGGTCTGGGCTGGAATGCCGAGGCGACGTTTAGCCGCGGCGTTCGTGCGACGTACACGCGCGGTAAGTTTTCGGGCAACTTAGAGTACGACGATGGATTTTATTCCGGCTGGCTCAACTCGCTCGAAGGTTTGCTCGGTTGGCAGCCTTCGGCAAATACAAACGTACAGTTTGCGTTTCTCGTGCCGCCCGTGAACCAAGGACCCAATCCTACAGCAAGCATCGCGAACAAACGCTTGGCTGACTTGATGCTCACGCAAACGTTTGGGAAGCTGACGCTGACGCCATACCTGCTCTGGGTCGATTCACCCCAAGACACCTCCATCGGTTTCAACGGTGACGAACGAGCGTTCTTCGGCGTGGCCATCGCGAATTACACGTTCGGTCCTGCCTGGTCGTTTGGCGCGCGTTATGAGTCGGCCGCTAATCGCAGCAACTCCACCGATATCGGCGCCAACGCCGATTTTCTCGGGTACGGGCCCGGCAGTAAAGCGTCGACGATCACGCTGACACCCGCCTTCAAGACGGGGCACATCACCATTCGCGGTGAGTATTCAGCCGTAAATCTCTCTACGTTCACACCCGGCCTTGGCTTTGGTAGCGCCGGAACCAGCAGTGCGCAATCCCGAGTCGGGATTGAGATCGGAGCCCAGTTCTAGTGCTGCTTGAAATCGGAATCATCGTACTGTCCATCGTGTGTTTCGCGATTTTTGAATATTACACGTACGGCTTGGAAAAGGTCTAGAGATGCAATTCGATGATCTACTCGGGCTGGCTTTAACGATTGCCGGCTTGGCCTACCTCGTGTACGCGATGTTGCGTCCGGAGAAATTCTAATGTCGGTTATCGGATGGGTCCAGGCAATCGTCCTGTTCCTGGTGGTTCTCGCGCTCACCAAACCGGTCGGCCTCTACATGGCCAAGGTGTTCGCGGGCGAAAAAACCTGGCTCTCGCCGGTGCTCGTGCCGATCGAACGCTTCTTATACCGTTTAGGCGGCGTGAAAGAAGACGAAGAGATGGCATGGACGGGATATGCCCTGTCGATGCTTGCGTTCTCAGCGGTCAGCTTTGTCTATCTGTACGTCATGCTACGCACGCAGCAGTGGTTGCCGCTCAATCCGAATCATTTTGGGAATCTCGCCCCGGACCTCGCCTGGAACACCGCGGTCAGTTTCATGACCAATACTAACTGGCAGTTCTATTCAGGCGAGAGCAGCATGAGTTTCCTTTCGCAGATGGCCGGACTCGCCTGGCACAATTTCGTTTCCGCGGGGGTGGGTATTGCGCTCGCCATAGCGGTAGTTCGCGGCGTTGCGCGCACGACCGTCAAGACCCTTGGGAATTTCTGGGTCGATATGACCCGCGCATGTCTGTACGTGCTACTGCCGATCTCGATCGTGGCCGGGGTCATTCTTGTTTCGCAAGGCGTTCCGCAGAATTTCCACGCGAACACAAATCTTAAGACGCTGGAAGGCGTAACGCAGACGATCACCGGCGGCCCGATGGCTTCGCAGGAGGCCATCAAGGAACTCGGGACCAACGGCGGCGGTTTCGTGAATGCCAACTCATCGTCGCCAAACGAAAACCCAACGCCATTTTCCGATTGGCTTGAGATGTTCCTCATTCTAATCCTGGGAGCCGGTCTCACCTACACCTACGGTCGGATGGTCAAAGATACGCGGCAAGGGTGGGCGATCTTCACGGCCATGTCGGTGCTGTTCTTCGTCGGGTTTGGAGTTTGCTACTGGGCCGAAGCGGCGGGGAATCCGCTGATCCATCATCTCGGTATCGCAGGCGCAAACTGGGAAGGGAAAGAGGCCCGATTCGGGATCGCGGCTTCGGCATTGTGGGCGGTGGTCACCACCGCTACGTCGTGCGGTGCGATCAATGCGGTGCACGATTCGCTGACCGCGCTTGGCGGCTTGGTTCCGCTCGTCAACATGCAACTGGGAGAAGTCATATTCGGCGGCGTCGGCAGCGGTCTCTACAGCATGATCGTCTTTGTGGTCGTGACAGTCTTCATCGCCGGCTTGATGGTCGGCCGTACGCCCGAACTTCTGGGAAAGAAGATCGAGCGGCGGGAAGTGCAGTTCGCCATTCTCGCGGTGTTGATCACGCCGGTTCTCGTGTTGATTCCGACGGCGCTTGCGGCGGTTATCCCTCAGGGCCTCGCTACGTTAAGTAACAATGGGCCGCA
>DATKGB010000032.1:0-4977 GCA_035544315.1 Verrucomicrobiia bacterium | reverse complement strand
GGGGAGGCTCTTTTTTGAATGCCGCGATCCCCGAGGCGCCCGGATAAAAGCCGATGTGGTTCGCGTGCGCCGCAAACCAAACGAGGATGCCGCCATCAAGCCGGAACGCGGGCATGCTATAGCTGATGGTCTCTTGCGCTTGGGGAGCAGCTTCACGGATCGCCTGACGCAGCTGATTCAGCAGTTGCCGAATATCTTCCGAAAAGCGACCCGCGTATTCCGCATAGTCTTTAGGTTTGCCTCCTCGTCTTGCCATCTTTTCACCTAGTCCTCGCTGGCTGTTCCTCTAGATGTTACAATCGATTCGTGCAACAAACCTGCGTTGATAACGGAGAGCCGGATCGTTCATGGAAGGGCTAGTCGCAGAGCCGCATTATGGCCGCGCAATCGGCGAAACGATTTTCGAAATTTACGCGCCATGCCCTAAATCATAGCCGGCGCCTCATCCTAGGGCTTGACCGGCGAGGCGGTCCTAGGTATCGCAGAAACAGCGGTAAAAGATGACGATCAAGCTTTGATAAGTGACCTTGATCGGGCGCGCGCTTTCGGGGCGGGCTCGAGTCGCTTTAAACATCGCAGCAAGATCGAGGCGGTTACAAGTGCGTCTCCTAGAGCTCGATGAGCGGTCGCGCCCTCGAGCGCCGGATCTCGATCGATGCTCAGGTAGTGTCGAAGGGTTTGATTCTTGTGGTTGGGGGCGTTGGGAAACGCTTGGCGTGCCAGGCGGAGCGAACAGACCGTGGGGCGAGTTGAGAGCGCCGGCAGAAAGCCGATGTCGAACGCTAGGTTGTGCGCGACGACGGTCGCGCCCGCGCAGCGTCGCGCGATCGCTGCCTGCGCTTCGGGGAACAGTGGCGCATCCCGCACGTCCTCGTCAGAAATGCCGTGAACGGCCGTCGCAAACCCCGGGATCGGAATTTCCGGGTTAACCAGGGAGCTCCAGGTATCCACGATGTGGCCGCCGTCAAGAATGACGCAGGCCATTTCGACCACGCGATCGCGGAGGTGGCTGAAGCCGGTCGTTTCAACGTCGACCACGGCGAAGCGCTGCTCGTAGGCCGGGCGCCTTGGGGCAAGGTGAGCCATGCGAGCAAGTATGAGTCAGGCGTATGCCAGACGCATGGCACGGCGCTGGCGGAACCGTCAGCGGTTCACGGTGCTCATATCGGCGTAGCGCTGGCCCGAGGTGCTGCCTTTGGGAGCCGCCTGGGCGATGTGTGCGAGGTCGTCGCTGGTCAAGACGACGTCGGCCGCGCCGACGTTCTCTTCGAGATATTTGCGCTTCTTGGTGCTGGGAATCGGCACGATGTCATCGCCTTGAGCCAACAGCCACGCGATCGCGAGTTGGGACGGCGTACATTTTTTCTGCTCCGCAATTTCCTTGACGCGTGCGACGAGCTGCAAATTCTTTTCGAAGTTCTCACCTTGAAATCGCGGATGATTGCGGCGGTAATCGTCGGCCGGGAAATCGTCGGGCGATTTGAAGGCGCCGGTTAAGAAGCCGCGACCCAGCGGACTGTAGGCAACAAAACCGATGCCTAACTCGCGGATCGTCGGTAGAATTGCGTCCTCGGGGTCGCGGGTCCAGAGGGAATATTCGGTTTGCAGCGCGGTGATCGGATGGACTTTATGCGCCCGGCGAATCGTCTCGGGTTTTGCTTCGGACATGCCGAGGTACCGCACCTTACCGGCCTTGACGAGCTCGGCCATCGCGCCGATCGTTTCTTCGATCGGCGTCTTGGGGTCGACTCGGTGCTGGTAGTACAAATCGATGTGCGAGACGCCCAGGCGTTTGAGGGAAGCGTCGCAAGCACTGCGGACGTAGTCGGGGCTGCTGTCTTGGCCTAAGAACGCGCCGTCGGCGCCGCGCACGTTTCCGAATTTCGTTGCGAGCGTGACCTTGTCGCGGCGATCGGCGATCGCGCGCCCGACGAGTTCTTCGTTCTTGAACGGGCCGTACATATCGGCGGTGTCCAGAAGCGTGATGCCGAGTTCCAGCGCGCGGTGAATCGTAGCGATCGATTCCGCATCGTCCTGGCCTGCATAAAATTCGGACATGCCCATACACCCCAGCCCGAGCGCGGAGACGGAGAGGCCTTGGTTTCCAAGTTTGCGTTGTTGCATATTGCCTTCGACCAAATTGGTATCAGACAGGTTGCGCCAAGCAGGCGAGCGACTTGCGGCTTAATGCATCCGGGGAAGCGTGGCGTACCAGTTTTCTAGGTCGTTGTGGAAGAGCGCGAGCGCGTCGACGTTGAGATAGACCATGTGGCCGGAAGGATAGAATCCATAACTGATGTTGCTCTGCAGTTGTGGGTTGAGATTGAGGTGGTTCAGCACGTACATGGTGTTGAAGAACGGCGTTGCGAAATCGTAATAGCCGTTGGCCGAGAAGACCTTCATCTGCGAGTTCGCGACCATCGCTTCGGCCAGATCCGGAGCGGTGTTGAGCGGGGTCTGGCCCAGGTGCTTCATATCCCACCCGCCGGCAGCGCGAATCGTCGGATAGATGGTCGAGCGATACTGCATGGTCGTGTCGTAACCCATGAAGTTGCGGATCAACTGATTGTTGCCTGAAATAAACGCTCCGTCGATCGCGGAATCGGTCGGATCCTGGCGGCCCGTCTCGGAGTTGCCGTCGAGCATGTAGTCCAGATAGCGGCCGTCGTAACGCCCGATCATTTGATCCGAGCCGCGCATCAACTCGGTCATAAACCGTTCGTAAGGAACGCGCAAGTTCGATGCCCGAATGTAGGCTTCCGAAATCCCGGTGTATTGGTGAAGCGTCGAAACGATCCGATCGCGTGCGGACGGCGAAAGCCGCGCGCCTTGCTCGAGCGCATTGAGGTAGTCACCTTGGGCGAACCGCTCGACTTGCGGCAGTAGTTGGTCGAGCGAACCCGGTGGATTGGGTAAACGATGGTGATACCACGCGGTCGCCGCTTCGGTCGGAAGATAGAGCGGATATGCCCAATCGTCGCCCAGCGATTCGACCGGCGGATAGGCATCGGCATACAAGCCGTAGTTGAGAATCGACGACAGCAGCACGACGCCGTTGACGTAGATTCCATCTTGCTGTAGCCGCTTAGCCAACATCGCCGAACGCGGCGTGCCGTAGGATTCACCGAAGATGACCTTGGGAGAATTCCAACGGTCGAACGTGCTGATGTAGCGCGAAATGAATTGATCGAACGCCAAAACGTCCTGATCGGCGCCAAAGAAGTCTTTGGGCGTGCCCTTGCCGTTGATTCGGCTAAAGCCGCTTCCGGGCATGTCGATGAAAACCAAATCCGTTTTGTCCAACAACGTGTATTGGTTGTCGACGAGTTGATAGGGCGGCGGGCCGGTCGGCGCGCCGTTGACCAGTGCAACGCGTTTGGGCCCAAAGGAACCCATCCGCAACCAGAGCGTTGCACTGCCCGGGCCGCCGTTGTAGACGAACGTCACCGGGCGCGTGCTCGGGTCCGCGCCGTCGAGCGTGAACGCCGTGTAGAACATGCTGCAGGTCGGCTGGTCTTTATCGTTACGAAGTTCGATCGTGCCCGCACGTGCCGTGTATGCGAGCGTTTGTCCGTTGAGCAACATCGTATGCTGCGTCACCGCGTCGGGCGGGGCGAACGAATCGTGCATGACGGGTGCGGCGGCGTCCGCGGCGGCCGGCGGCGGCGATGCATGCGGGGACGCGGCCAGCGCAAGTACCGGCCCGATCACCAGCGCCAGCGCGACCGATACGAACAATCCACTGCGCAAAGTACGTTCTCCCGAGAATTCGGTAAGCATTAGCGGCTCCCCAAGACGGCGTCGTACCAGCGGTCGAGATCGCTCTTGAGCGCGGCGAGCGCCGCTGGATGGAGGTAGATCATGTGCCCCGATTCGTAGAAGCCGAACGTGATGTTTCGCTGGATGGCCGGCGACAAGTTGAGATGATTGAGCGTGTAGACCGTCGCGTAGTACGGTGTCGCCAGATCGTAGTATCCGCTCGCGGAGAAGACGTGCAAGTGCGGATTGGTAATCATCGCTTCCGCCAGATCCGGCGCGACGTTCGTCGAACTGCGTCCATCGTGGCTAAAATCCCAATCTTTGTCGACCACGCCGTAGTTGGTCGGCAGATAAGGAACGTCGCTGGCGTAGTGCAGATCGTTACGAACGTATTGTTCGAAAGTCGCTACGAACGGCGGGCTCATCTCGACATCGGCCGGGTCCCAGAACGGTTGGTCGCTGGCGGGATCGGGATTATCGGTCACAAAGCGGGAGTCGAGTCGGCCGACGGTTTTGCCGCTGCCGCGCAACAGTGCGTTCTCGAAACGCGAGTATTGGATCCGCAAGTTTGAATCGGAAATGAACTGCTCGGAAAGTCCGGTGTACTCGTGCAGGCGGCGAATCACGTCTTGCCTCTCGCCGGAGCCCAGGGTCGCGCCCTTGGCCAGCGCATCGGTATATTCGTTCGATGCGAACTGCTCGACTTGGTTTAAGAAGCCGCGCAAATTGGCGGGGCGATTCGGCAAGGCGTGATGGTACCAAGCCGTGGCCGCCAGCGATGGTAAGTAGAGCACGTACCCCCAGTCGCCGTCGGCGTACGTCAGCGGCATGAAGTTCACGGTCCAATCGAGATTGAAATCCAAGATGGACGACTGTAGCACGACGCCGTTGATCGCCATGTCGTCGTTGCTCTGCAAATAATCGACCAGTGCCGCCGAGCGTGTCGTGCCGTAACTCTCGCCGTACAAGAACTTGGGAGAGTTCCAGCGATTGTTGGTGGTGACGTACGTTTGGATGAACTGCGCGAAGGCCGCAGCGTCTTGATCGACGCCGAAGAAATCCTTGGGTTTGCCGGCCGGAAGCAGACGGCCGTATCCGGTGTCGGGCGCGTCGACGAAGACCAAATCGGTCTTGTCGAGCAGCGAATATTGGTTGGGAACGTACCGAAACGGGGCCGGCGCGTTGGCCGATGCATCGTTGAGGACGACCCGAACCCCC
>DATKGB010000031.1:0-2979 GCA_035544315.1 Verrucomicrobiia bacterium | reverse complement strand
AAGTTATCCAGATAGAGCCGCGAGACGGCCAGCACTCGCAGGTACTCTAAGCCGGTGGCTTCCTTGCCGCGCAACGGCGTCTTGTACGGCACGTAGTACCACGGAATGAACGCGGTGAATCCGCCGGTTTCGTCTTGCAGTTCGCGCAGGACGTGCATATGCTCGATCCGCTCTTCGTTTGTTTCGATCGAACCGAACATCATCGTCGCCGTGGTCGGCATGCCTAACAGTTGCGCCTCGCGCATTACGCCCAACCACTTGTCGGGAGTCACCTTGCGCGCGGAAATGCGTTTGCGCACGCGTTCGACCAAGATTTCCGCCCCGGCTCCGGGCAGCGATTTCATCCCGGCGGCCTTGAGGCGCGTGAGAATCTCACGCACCGGCAACTTCTCGACCGTCGAAAGACCGATCACTTCGGAGACCGAGAGCGAGTGGATGTCGACGCCCGGATATTCGCGGCGGACGCGATCGAAGAGCGTTTCGAACCAGTCGATACGCAGTTCGGGATTTACGCCGCCCTGGATCATGATTTGGGTCGCGCCCTGATCGGCGGCAAACTTGACGCGCTCGAGCACCTTGTCGTGCGACATCGTGTAGCCTTCTTTGTGCTTTTCGGGCCGAAAGAAGGCACAGAACGTGCAATGCACGTTGCAGACGTTGGTGTAATTGATCGTCGTATCGATGACGTAAGTTACGACGTCGCTCGGGTGCAGCGCCATGCGACGTCCGTGAGCGGCCATGCCCAGATCGTGCAGGTCCGCTTCCTTGTAGATGCGGACGCCCTCTTCGAAGGACAGGCGTCCGCCGTTTGCGGACTTGTCGAGTAGACTAGCGACTGACGACACCGATAACCTCCGGAAGGATGGGTGGCGACGCATCCAGCGCGCCGATCGCGACCAACTCGCGGCAGAACGCCGCAAGGCCGCTTTGCGCTGCGGAGTGAAACGTGAAGTTCAACTTCGCATAATAGTTTTCGTAGAAGCCCGGCGGGCGCGCCACGACGCGTTGCGCCAGGTCGACGATTTGGCTCGCGTTCGCGCGCGACCACGTATAGGCGTCGGTCAGAGCGTGCATGCAGGCGCGAATCCCTTCGGGGTCGCGCTCGTAGGCGTCGCGGCGCGCGCACCACACGGCAAACACGGTCTGCTCGCCGGTCCATTCGTGCCACAGCGTTCCCAAATCGTAGACGTGCTCGCGTGGAAACTCCAGCGACGCATCGATCGCGCGGTCGCCGATGAGCAGCGCGGCCTGACCGGCGCGAGCGCGCGCAAGCGGATCGGCATCTTGGACGTACTGCGGTACGACGTCGTAGCGCCGTTCCATGAGGACGCGCAAGAGATTACGACCGCTGGCCGATTCGGTGGTCACCGCAATCTGCGCGCCGTCGAGCAGCGCGGGCGGGGTTTGCGAGACCAGGACGACCGAGATCACCTCATCGCGCGCACCGATGCACAGATCGGGCAGCAGCACCAACTTGTCGTAGTTCTGCGCGTAAGCAAACGCACTGATCGGGCTGAGGTCCAACTCGCCTTGTACCAGCATCGCGTTCAAGCGCGAGGGGACGTCGGCGTGCAGCGAACCCGGATACGTAATCGCGCCGGCATCGAAGGCCGCATAGATCGGCAGATCGTTGGTGTACTTGATTCGCCCGCCGCGCAGCCCCGTCACGCGGGCACGGCTACTTCGGGGGTCCAGTCCCAGGCGAACTCTTCGTAGGTCGAGTTGCGACGCACCGGTTCGTAACCGGCGTCTTCGATCAAGCGACGGAACTCGCGATCGTCGACGTACTGACCCGACTGCGTACCGGCCGAGTGATAGATCATCTCATCGTCCGTCGAGCCGTGCGTACCGTCCATGTCGTCGGCCCCGAAGTGCAGCGCGACCTGACAAACCTTCAGACCTTGAATCATCCAATAAGCTTTAATGTGATCGAAATTATCGAGCATCAAGCGTGCGACGGCAAACATCCGCAGATCTTCCAAGCCGGTCGTCCAGCCGCAGTCGTTGAGTTCGTTGCCGTCGGGATGGAACGCCAGCGGTATGAACGCGTTGAATCCGGGCGAACGACGCTGCGACTCGCGCAGGCGCATCAAATGGTCGACCCGGTCTTCGAGCGATTCGATCTGGCCGTAGAGCATGGTCGCGTTGGAAGCGACGTCTTGTCGATGCAGTTCTTCGTGGATCGCCAACCAGTTCTCGGTATTGACCTTGTTCGGGCAAATTTTCTTGCGGGTCTCTTCGGCGAAGATCTCCGCGCCGCCGCCGTTGACGTTGTCCAGACCGCCCTCCTTGAGCGAACGCACGATCTCTTCGAACGAGAGGCGATGACGCTTGGCCATATATTCGATCTCGGCTGCCGTGAACAGCGAGAGTTGCACGTGCGGCAACGCTTCCTTGAAGCGTCGCATCAGCGGCAGCCAATAGTCAAGTGAGAGCTGGCGCGGGTCGTGGCCGCCGACGATATGAAGCTGATTGAAGTTGGTGCCGGTCTCCAAGGCCTTATCGAAGACGACGTCGGCGGCCATCCGAACCATGCGTTCTTTTTCTTTGAACTCGTCGACTGCGAACGAACAGAACTTGCAACCCGCGTAGCACACGTTGGTCGAGTTGATGTAGCGGTTGAGAACGTAGAAGACTTTCTTGCCGCTCTTGGCTTCTTTGGCCTTACGCGCGATGCGTCCCAGATTATGGATGTCGGGCGTGCGGAACATCGCCAGGCCGTCCTCCATTCCAAGGGAGGTGCCTTCGTCGACTTTGTTTTCAATCGCGCGCAGGGCGGGGTCGGTCGCGTATGCCACGTGTGCTTCCATCGTAAGAAAGACTGTAGTGCCGCCGGGGCCGGCGGCCAAGGACCTTTATCGACGGACCGCCCAGGCTCCCGCGAAGACGATCGCCGCGGCCAGAAGAATGCCGCCGGCAAGGTCGGTGACGTAATGAGCTCCAAGCGCCAGCCGCGCCCAGCAAATAGCCGGCACTCCT
>DATKGB010000030.1:0-15988 GCA_035544315.1 Verrucomicrobiia bacterium | reverse complement strand
GGGAGAGATACCGCCCTGTTTCTCGGGGCATTAGTGACCGTACCAGGCATGGCTTTGGCCCAAGATGCCTCGCCGATGCCGCCCCCGCCGCCGTGTGGCACGACGCCCGTATCGATGCCAATGCCGGACCCGTCCGCTAGGCGCGCTACGATGCAAAAAATGATGCAGATGATGCAGCAGATGGAAACGCTGCGCAAGGCCGAGCGCATCTCGATGCTGGGCGCACTCAGCCCGGCTCACCGCGCTTACGTCGGGTCGGTCGTCGGCCAGCTCGCAATCGCCGCAAACCGCGACCCCAAGGCCGCCGCCGCGCAGATCGACGCCAAACTCTCGACCTCGGAGCGATCGGCCATTCTGGCCGCTCAGAAGAGCTTTGAGGCCAAGATGATGGCGGCGCACGCCGCGATGTTTGCGGGAATGATGCCGCGCCATCAAGCCGGCGACGAAGCGGCCGAATCGACGCACCGTCACCGCACGGCCACCGCCGGCATGCTTCTGCTCGCGCAGACGGGTTTTGGTCCGATGATGGGGCACGGCCACATGAGCATGATGCCGATGATGGGCCGCGGCATGATGCAGCACCATGTTGGACCGCGCGGTCCGATGGGCGAACCGTGCCCGGCTCCGATTCCGGCCCCGACTCCGACTCCGTAACGACGGTCGGCCGCCCGGGCAAGGAGGCTCGGACGGCCGTCGAACGGTCGTCGCCATGATTACGACCGTAAAATCGCTTAACTGGTTCATCCGCCTGGATGGGCTGGTCCTCGTCGTTCTCGGGATCCTGTTTTGGACCGGCAACGCTCCGAACCTCGTCATGTTGCACATGGCACTGGGCGCGCTGCTCGTGCTCGCGCTCTGGTTACTGGCGATCGCCGCAGCGTTCGCCCGCGCGCCACTCACCTCGCCGATCCTGGCCTTGATCTGGGGCGCGCTCGCGCTGTGGCTGGGTTTAACCCAGGACTCGCTGCTGCTCGGCTCGCCGCATTGGATCGTTCAAACGCTGCACTTGCTCGTGGGCATCGGCGCGATCGGTATCGCCCAATGGGTTGCATCGTCGCTGCCGGGCAACCGTCGAGCGACCTAATCGTGTTCGTCGGCATATCGCTGGCGCTGGCCGTCGGCGGGGTTACCGGTCTGCGAACGTTTGCAGCGCTAGCGGTCCTGCGTTACGCCCATCGCGATTGGACGAGCCTGTTGGCCGGCCTAGCGCTGGTGGGCGAACTGATCGCCGACTTGATTCCCAACGTCCCGTCGCGAACGTCGTTCGGCCCGCTAATCGCTCGCTGCCTTATCGGCGGCTATTGCGCTGCGGTCGTCGGCGCGATGCACGGCTTGCCGCCGTGGGCAGGCGCGGTGTGCGGCGTCGTGGGCGCCATCGCCGGCGCGTTTGCCGGACTCAAATGGCGGGTTCGCGTCGCCCCGAACATCAAGCTGCACCCGGTCGTCGCGGCCCTACTCGAAGACGCGCTGGCCGTCGGTGGCGCGATCGCTGCGATCGGGCTCTAGCCGCTCTTGCGGAAGTTCAGCGAGAGCGAGTTGATGCAGTAGCGCGTTCCTTCGGGGCCTGGGCCGTCGTCGAAGACGTGTCCGAGATGGGAGTCGCAGCGCTTGCAGCGCACTTCGGTGCGACGCGTCCCGAGCGACGAATCGTCGAGCAGTCGAACGTTTTGCTGTTGTTCGGGATGCGTGAAGCTCGGCCAGCCGCAATGCGATTCAAATTTCGAATCCGACCCGAACAGTTCGGCACCGCAGGCACCGCAGGTGTAGGTTCCGTCTTCGGAAACTTCGAGCAGCGAGCCGGTGTGCGGTCGCTCGGTACCGGCTTCGCGAAGAATGTGATAGCGCTCTGGACCGAGTGCTTCGCGCCACTGCGCTTCGGTTTTGGTTACGTCGGTGGTTGTATCGTGTTTCACAATGTCTATAACGTCGGCCCGGCTGCGTCGGATGCGGGACCGGCGACGAACATCGTCGAGGTCAGGCGAACCAGTGCGACGACGGCGACCGCACAGACTGCCGCGAAGATCGTTCCTTGCATTAAGTGGCCGAAGATGAACTCGCCGGTTCCGAACAGAGCGCAGTAGATCGCCGCGATTCCCGCGATCCATGCGGCGAAGGCTTGCGGCAGACTGTCGGGGGAGGCTTCGAGGTCGTGCTCGCGGCGCAGGCGTGCCCAGCCGGGGCCGGCCGGGCGGACGCGATTGTAAAACGACACGAGTTTCTCGGCGTCGACCGGCGGCGTCGCAAACGTCACGATCAACCACACGACCGTCGTGAAGCCGACCGTCACCAGCAGCGCCGTGTCGACGTCGACCGGGTGCCCGAACTTGCCCATGGTAAAGAACGTCAGCGAAACGACGAACGACGCCGCCATCGCGGCAACTTCGGTCCACGCGTTGACGCGCCACCAGAACCATCGCAAGAGATAGACGAGGCCGGTTCCCGCTCCGATCGTGATGAGCAGATGGAAGGCTTCCTGCGCGTTCTGCAGCGCAAACGTGGCGGCGATTGCAAACAGCATGATGACGACGGTGACGATCCGCCCCATCAGCACGTAGTGGCGTTCGTCGCGTTCGGGTGAAATAAAGCGCCGGTACAAATCGTTGACCATGTACGACGTGCCCCAGTTCAAATGCGTTTCGAGCGTGGAGCGATAAGCTGCAAATAGACCTGCGACCATGAATCCGGCAAATCCGGCAGGCAAGAACACTAACATCGCAGGGTAGGCGATGTCGTCATTGAGCAGGTGCGCGTCGACGTACGGAAAGCGATGCGCGATCGAATTGATGTCGGGAAACACGATCGACGACGCGAGCGCAACCACGATCCACGGCCACGGCCGCAGCGCGTAGTGCGCGGCTTGGAACAGCAGCGTTCCGAATACCGAATCGCGTTCGGTCTTAGCCGAAAGCATGCGTTGGGCGACGTAACTGCCGCCGCCGGGTTCCGATCCGGGATACCAACTCGACCACCACTGCACGGTGAGCGGAACCACGAACACCGCCGCGGTCGTTTTCCAATCTGCGAAGTTGGGCAGCACGCTTAGCCAATGCGGGTGGCTCGCCGTTACACGATGCAATACGCCGGCCATGCCGCCGACGCCCGGAATTCGCAACGCAAAGAATGCTGCCGCAAACGCGCTGGACATCGTGATGCAGAACTGAATCATGTCGGTGACCATCACGCCCCACAGCCCCGACATCGACGCGAAGATAACGGGAAAGATTGCGGCGACGCACAGCGTCTCCCACTCGGGAATGCCGAACAGGATGTTAGCGATCTTTACTGCGGCAAGGTTGACGGTTGCGAGAATGAAGCAGTTGAAGAACAGCCCAAGATAGATCGCCCGGAAGCCTCGCACGAACGCCGCGGCTTTGCCGGAATAGCGGTGCTCGTAAAACTCGAGGTCGGTCAGCACGCCGCTACGTCGCCACAGCTTGGCGTAGAAGAACACCGTCGCCAGACCGATAAGCAGAAACGCCCACCATTGCCAGTTGCCCGAGACGCCGCTGGTGCGCACGATCCCGGTCACGAGGTTCGGCGTATCGGTACTGAACGTCGTGGCAACCAGCGAGACGCCGATCAGCCACCACGGGGCCTGCCGGCCGGCCGCAAAGAACTCGGCGGTGTTTTTACCGGCGCGCCGCGCTAGCAAGATCGCCGGCACGAGGGTGACCGCGATCGATAAGACTAGGATGACCCAATCCAGCGTCGTCAGATGCATGAACCGCGCTTCGACGCAGCGCGTGGACGGCCCGCTCCCGTAGGGCCGGCCTTGCTTGAGCCGGAATCCTCGGCCGCCTATGCGTAGATTTTTTATTTGCGGCTCCGCGTTGAGCGGTCAGCCCGATCACCAAAATCTTCACGGCGCGCGCCTGGTTGGGCCGGTTCGCACGGCGCCGAAGTATCGTCTGCACAGCGTTAAGGACGGATGGCACCCGGGGATCTACGAAGTGGAGAGCGGCGGTATCGCGATTCTGGGCGAACTCTACGAGCCGACGCAAGAGCAGTATGAAGCGCTGATGGCCGGCGAGCCGCCCGACATGTACGAAGCCGACATTATGCTCGAAGACGGCAGCCGCGCGAGCGCGATGCTGTACCCGCGGGAACTGATCGAGAAGCACGGCTATCTCGACATCTCGCATCACGGCGGCTGGGCGGCCTACAAAGCCGCCGACGACTAACGGCTAACTTCCGCGGTAGGTCGAATACGCCCAGGGCGCAAGCAGCAGCGGGACGTGATAGTGCTTGATCCCGGCGTCGATGTGAAATCGAATGGGGATCTCGTCGTAAAACGACGGGGTTCCCATTTTTGCAAAGTAGAATCCGGCGGCGAAGCTCAGTTCGTACGATCCGGAATCGAGCTCGCCACCGAACGGCGATGCGATCCGCCCGTCGGCGTCGGTGAGGCCGCTCGCAACATCGATGCGCGCGTCGCCGACGAGATGAACGAGCGTGACCGCGATCCCTTGCGCGGGTAATCCGCGCGCGGTGTCGAGCACGTGGGTCGAGAGCGTCATTAGATTCTTGCACCTCCGTCGATCCATTGGCCGACCAGCGCGCGTTCGGCGTCGGTCATTCCGGTTGCGTTGCCGAGCGGCATGGCGTGGGTCGCGACCGCTTGCGTGTAAACGTTTCGCGCGTTGGTCTGGATGTGCGCGGGCGTGTCGAGCACGATGCCCTCGGGGGGGGTGCTAAAGCCGGGCTGCGTCGGTTTGGCTGCATGGCAAGTGCCGCATCGCTGCGCGAAGATCGGCGCGACTTTCGCGAACGTGACGTTGGAAGCCGCCGGCGCACTCGGGCGCGGAGCGATCGCGATCGCGACGACCACCAAGATCGCGATTGCGGCCGCCGGCAGCGCGACGACGATCTTGTCCTTGTGCGAGAGGATGAAGAAATAGCGGACCAGCACGCCGGCCAGACCGATCGCCGCTAATACCAGCCAACCGTAGGCGTTGGCATAGGTCATCGGGTAGTGGTTGCTGATCATGATGAACAGCACCGGCAGCGTAAAATACGAATTGTGAACCGAACGAATCTTGCCGATTTGCCCGGGGCGCGGATCGGGCGTTTGCCCGTCGCGAATCTGCGCGAGCATTTTGCGCTGGCCGGGAATGATGATGAAAAAGACGTTGGCAACCATGATCGTTCCGACGATCGCGCCGACGTGAATGTACGCCGCGCGCGCGCCGAAGATGTGGAACAGCCCGTACGACGCGAGCACCAACGCGGCATAGATCGCCACGCCTAGAAGTAGCGGCCGCCGTTCCAGGACGCGGCACAGCACGTCGTAGACCAGCCAGCCGACGACCATCGACGCTATGCTGATCGCGATCGCGACCGGCGGGGTAATGTCGAGCACGGTTTTGTCGATGAGAAACGTCCCCGCGCCGGCCCAATAGACGATCGCCATCATCGCAATGCCCGAAATCCAGGTCAGATACGCTTCCCACTTAAACCAATGCAGATCTAGCGGCAGCGGTTGCGACGTGGGACCGGTCAAATACTTTTGATTGTGATAGAAACCGCCGCCGTGTACCGCCCACAGTTCGCCCGATACGCCGGCGGTGGCCGCCTGCGGATCGCGCGGTTTGGTCAGGCGATCGTCGAGCCAGATGAAATAGAAGGACGCGCCGATCCACGAGACGCCTGCCACCATGTGAAACCAGCGTACGATCAGGTTGAGCCAATCTAGAACGTAGCCCCACATCAGCCGGCCACCGCGCCGATCAAGCGTAGCCGCGCGATCTTTCCGATCTCGTCCAGGGCCGTCGCGATTTCGACATCGCGAGGGTTGCTCGCGCGCCGTTCGAGCGCCGCCAAAATCGTTGCGGTCGTCTGTTCGCGCGCACAAATCACGAACGGAAAGCCGAAGCGATCGCGATACGCGCCATTGAGTTCCTCGAAGCGCGCGAGTTCTTGCGGGGTCAGGCGATCGAGGCCGGCGGACGACTGCTCGTCGCGCGATGCAGAAGTCAGGCGTCCTTCACGCGCAACCCGACCGGCCAAGTCCGGATGTGCGTCGATGAGCTCGAGGCGCTGCCGTGCCGGCGCCGCATCCAGGACGGCGAGCATCGCGCTTAGCAACGCGTCGACGTCGGCGAACGGGCGCCGATCCCACGCCGCTCGCGCGATCCACGGAGAGTCCTCGAAAACAAAACCGATCGACGCGGTGAATTGCGCGCGGTCGGCGGCGTTGAGTTGAGCGACCGTCATCGCCGGAGCTTCGGCGGCGAGGGCGAAGATGCCGCCTGTGGTACTGCGGCGAACGCGTAAGGAGCGATGGTGGCCTTTTTCTTAGAGATTTGGCGGGCCGCGTATCTGGCGGTCGGAATGTTGTGGCAGGTCGGCTGGAGCCTGGTCCTGGGGTTCGTCCTATCCGGCCTGGTCCAGGCGGTCGTTTCCAAAGAGCGCATGCAGCGGACGCTGGGCCGCAACGGCGTGCGCGAGATCGCGCTGGCGACCGCGTACGGTGCGGCTAGTTCGAGTTGTTCCTATGCCGCCGCCGCCATGAGCAAGACCCTGTTCAAGAAAGGCGCCGGCTTGATTCCGTCGCTGGCTTTCCTGTTCTCATCGACCAACCTGGTCATCGAGTTGGGCTTAATCTTGTGGCTGTTGATGGGGTGGCAGTTTACCGCCGCGGAATGGGTTGGCGGCGTGTTGCTGGTGATCGTCATGTCGATCGTCGTGAAGGTCAGCTACCCGAGCAAGCTAGTCGAGGAGGCGCGCCGACGTGTCGATGAAGCCTCGGGCCACGATCACGGCGACAACCTCGTCGAAGGCGCGACGCTCTGGGAGAAATTGCGCGATCCTCGCACCGCAATTGTCGTCGCGCAAAACGCCGCGATGGATTGGTCGATGCTGTGGAAAGATCTGCTGATCGGCTTTGCGATCGCCGGCGCGCTGGCAGCGTTCGTCCCCGACGGCGTCTGGCAGCATCTGTTCCTCGCGCACGCGAGCGCGCCGGTGCAGCTGATCGGCAACGCGCTGATCGGACCGTTGATCGCGATCTTCTCGTTCGTGTGCTCGATCGGAAACGTGCCGATGGCGGCAGTCCTGTGGGGCAGCGGCATTAGCTTCGGGGGCGTCTTGAGTTTTTTGTACGCCGACTTGATCGTGTTGCCGCTGCTCGACGTCTATCGCCGGTATTACGGGTGGAAGATGGCGACCTACATCGGCGTCGTGTTTTACGTGACGATGGTCGTCGCGGCGATCGCCATGGATGCGATTTTTCACGGCCTGCATCTGGTGCCGCTCGCGCATATGTCGGCGCTCTTGACGCGCTCGCCGTTTCGCATCGACTACACGTTCTGGCTCAATCTGGCGTTCGGAGCGCTGGCGCTGTACCTATGGCGGCTCAACGCAAGCAACCCCATGGGTCACGAGCACGCGTGCCACCATCACGCCCCGGCGGACTGAATCGTTGCAACTGACGGAGAAGAGAGGCTCGTGTCTTTGAACGCTCGGATTGGTGTCCGTACGATTGCCCTCGGCGGGATCGCGCTGTGCGGGGGCTTGTTTGGGTTGCCCGTCTGTGCGCAAGTCGTGCTTTCGCCGGCGATCTCCTCGGATGTCGAGCAGAGTTACCGCCTGTTGGAAACCAGCTCGTATCGACAAGTCGACCCGTATGTCATCCTGGCTGGAGGCGTCGCCGGCCTTGGAGCGATCTCGCACCATCACCGCGTGCGCATCGCGCTTCCGGATCTGCGCGGGCTGCCCGAACCCGTGGCGTTGTCGCGGTTGGAAAATACGATCGTGCAAGTCGCGCAACGCATCCGCGTGACGCCGGACGAGGCGGCCTACGCGGCGATGACCGGCATGGCCGACGCCGTAGGCGATCGCTGGACGCAGTTTCTTACGCCCGACGACGTCAAGAAGTTCGACGACGCACTCGATCCCGAGAAACTGCCGGCGATCGGCATCTTGCCCGGCTTCGGAAGCGCGTACGTGCAGGTTGCGTATGTGATTCCCGATTCGCCCGCCGAGCGAGCCGGCTTGCAAGTCGACGACGCGCTGGTGACGATCGACGATCATGCCACCAAGGGGGTGTCGCCCGACAATGTCACCGCAATGTTGCGTGGCGCACCCGGTACGCCGGTGCATCTGACGGTGTCGCGCGACGGCGGCGCGCCGTTTGCGCTCGACATCGTGCGCGCGCAAGTGGCGCCGCCGACGGTGGTCTATCGCATGCTTCCGGACCGTGTCGGCTACGTCGCGGTCTTTGCCTTCGGGCGCGAAACGCCGACGCAATTTGATACCGCGCTCGAGCGCATACGCAAGGCCGGCGCGCGCGCGCTGGTACTCGACTTGCGCAACGATGGCGGCGGCTACGTCGATTCGGCGTTAGAGATTAGCGCACACTTCATCGCCGACAAGGCCTTGGTCACCGTTGAAGAACGCGGCGCGCGCGATACGACCGTGCAATCCGACCCCGGCCCGGTAGTCGGCTTGCCGATGATGGTGCTCGTCAACGAAAACACCGCGTCGGCCTCGGAGATTACCGCCGGCGCGCTGCAAGACGACGGCGTCGGAACGTTGGTCGGTACCAAGACCTACGGCAAAGGCGTCATGCAGACGTTGACCGCGTTGCCCGACGGCGCCGCGATTAAGATTACGACCGCACATTACCTCACGCCGTCCAATCACGACATCAACCTGCGCGGCATCCAGCCAGACGTTCGCATCGACGAGAACCGCAACGCGCACCTGGGCGACGCGGCCCGCGACGTGCAACTGCGCGCCGCCCTCGATCTGCTCGAGCGAAAAATCGCCGCCGCCGACCCGGATAGGCGCTGACGCCGCTCGGGAAGAAGGTTCGTAGCCCCGGGCGATTAGCTCAGCTGGGAGAGCGCCTCTTTTACAAGGAGGATGTCGGCGGTTCGAGCCCGTCATCGCCCACCAAATTTTTACTGATGGATAACTTGAACGAGACCTCGAACGTGCGAATTGACCTCGATGACGGTGTCGCGATCGTCACGATGAATCGCGCCGAGAAGCGCAACGCGCTGTCGCTGGCGATGATGCGCGAGTTGACGCAGGCGTTTGTGAAGCTGTCGGCCGATCGGGCGACGCGGGCGTTCATCTTGCGCGGCGATGGGCCGGCGTTTTCGGCCGGGCACGATTTGCGCGAACTGCAGTGCGCCGACGCGGACGCTGCCCGCGAGATCTTCGACGCCTGCGTGGCCTTGATGGAAACGATTCAGTCGATTCCGCAGCCGGTGATCGCCGAGGTTGCCACCATCGCGACCGCGGCGGGCTGCCAACTCGTCGCGACCTGCGATTTGGCAATCGCGGCGCAAGAGGCGACTTTCGCGACGCCCGGCGTGCGGATCGGACTCTTCTGCACTACACCGATGGTCGCGCTCACCCGCGCGATCGGACGTAAACGCGCGATGGAGATGCTGCTGACGGGCGATCCGATCGACGCCGCAACCGCCGCCGATTGGGGGTTGATCAATCGCATGGTTCCGGCGTCGGAGCTGCACGACACCGCGATGACCTTGGGGCGTCGCATCGCTCAATCCGCGTCGAGTACCGTCGAGCGCGGGAAGCAAGCGTTCTACCGTCAGATCGATTTGGATCAGGCCGGGGCCTATCGCTACGCCAAGGGCGTGATGACGGCCAATTCGTTGGCGGAGGACGCTCGCGAGGGCATCGCCGCCTTCGTCGAAAAACGTCCCCCGCTCTGGCCGTCTTAACATTTGCGGGCTCTTTAAGCATAAGTAAAGGTTCGGTTTAATAATCCAGGATGGCATTTCCACGCGGAAGGGGACCGGCTGGACCCTTCGAATATGGCCCCTACCGTACGAGTCGACCGTGGGCGCGACCGGCGGGGGACCTCGGATTTCCCGAGAGACCGATAAAAACGTCGCCCACACCCGGTATGCGGGAAACCGCATACGCGACGGCAGGGGGCTCGCCTACGGCGGGCCTTCCTGTTTATTCCCCGAAAGTGGCCGCCTCGTGAATATCGGATCGTCGCAAACGCGCTTCTCCGCGCTCGTCCTTCTCGTTGCGCTGCTCGCCTCGCTGGCCGTCGCGGCTTTCCGGGTGAGCATCGAACGCCACGCGCGCCACGTCGAGATCGCCATGGATTACAACGAGGTGCTTCTGCTCGCCAAGGCCTTCGACTACAACCCCGACGCTTTCTTGGTCGAATTGCGTCGCGCGGGGCTGACGTCACTGGCGCTTTCTGAAGAATTGGGCGCCGACGTCAGCACCTCGCCCAACGTCAACCTGCTGACCGGAACCCAACTGCTCGATGCCGCCAAACTCTCGCCGATCGTCGATCCGACTTTGAGCGCGATGTTGCGAGCGCACGCGATCAAAGCCGACGAACTCTATTTCGTGATCGACGACCGCGCGACGTTCGATCGCTATCGCACGATGCTGCCGCTGCACTTTAGCCCAAAGTCGATCCGCGTGCTGCGCGCGACCAAACCGTGGATCCTAGCGCTGCGCTCGCAGATCGACTATTTCAACGGCATTTCGCTGGGCATTCCCGACGCTCAACTGGCCACCGCGCGCCGGCTAGGGTTAGAGATCATCCCGCGCTTTCAGAACGACGATCGCCTAGGCGCACCGCAGATGCAAGCCCTGGTCTCCGGCCTGCACGGCGATCGTCGCATCTCGACGCTGGTCTTTTTCGGGTTGCGTAACGAAGTCGTCGGCTATCCCGATCATATCGACGACATGGCCATGCTGATGAAGGATCACCATTACAATTTCGGCACGATCGAAGTGTACGACAATACGTTGATCCAGAAAGGCAACGATACGCTGGCCAAAGATATTCCCGGTCAAACCGTTCGCGTGCAGGCGATCGCAAAAACCGAACTCGACAAACTCCAACCCGAGGAAGTCGAGGCTCGTTATCTGCTGGGCGTGCGCGAGCGTAACGTGCGCGTCGTATACATGCGGCCCCTCTCGCGCCAAATCGGCGACCTCTCGGTCGAAGCCAGCAACGCCAAACTCATCGGCGATATCGCCGCGCACCTGAGAGACTCCGGATTTCTCCTGGGCAAAGCGTCGCCGGTCCCGCTCTATCGTGGGAACAACCGCATCCTGGTCGGCGTCGCCGCCCTGGCCGTTCCGGCCATCTTCGTCCTGATGCTCGCGGCGTTGGGCTGGTATCGGCGCTGGGCCGAGGTCGCGGCCTATCTCGCCACGATCGCGCTCTACGTCGGCGGCACGCTGCTCCATCACGATATGCTCGCGCGCTCTTTAATCGCACTGGCCGGGGCGCTGCTGTTTGCCACCGTCGCGTTCTGGGTGATGGCGCGCGCGTTTACCGAAGAACCACAGGCCTCGACCCGCGCGCAACTCGCGCGCAGTTTGAAATGGACGTTGCTGGTTACGGGCGCCGCGCTATTGGGAGCGCTGGTCGTCGTCGGCCTCATGTCATCGCCGCTAGCGATGGAAGAGATCGAGCGCTTCCGCGGGGCCAAGCTCGTCATCGCACTCCCGGCGATCGTCGCGCTGGCGCTGTATGTCTTCTCGGGCCGCTTCGGCGCGCGCACCGATCGTCCGCGCGACTTATTCGACTCTCCGGTGAAGGTCTATCAACTCGCCGCGCTGCTGATCGTCGGCGCCGCCGGCGCGCTGTTAATCATGCGTAGCGGCAATCAAAGCGACATCGCGCCGTCGACCTTCGAGTTGAGTTTGCGTCACGGTTTGAGTACGCTGCTGGCGGTACGCCCGCGACTCAAAGAGTTCGGCATCGGCTTCCCGCTGATGATGTTGGCACCGGCGCTGCTGCCAGCGCATCGCCGCACGGTCGGCTGGCTGTTGGCGTTGGGCATCGGGGTAGGGATCGGCGACATCATCGACACGTTCTCGCACCTTCATACGCCGCTAGCGATTTCGATCTTGCGCGTGTTTAATGGCCTGGTGTTGGGCGCCATCGTCGGCATCGTCGCGATCGCGATATATCGCGCGATCCTGCGGCGCGGCGCCGCAACGCGGGCGTGAGGCTTTTACTCTCGGGATATTACGGGTTCGGTAACCTCGGCGACGAGGCGTTGCTCGAAGTCATCGTGTCTCGAATTCGCGCGCGGTTTCCGGCCGCGCTGATCGACGTGCTGTCGGCCACGCCGCAAGAGACGTCGGCTCGCCTGGGGGTCGAAGCGACCCCGCGTTGGGAAACGCGCGCGGTTCGCGATGCGATCGATCGCGCCGACGTCGTGCTCTCGGGTGGCGGCGGGCTGTTGCAAAATGCGACGAGCCTGCGCAGTTTGCTATACTACGTGGGCGTCATTCGCCGGGCGACCAAGGCCAAACGCAAAACGATGATCTTCGCCCAATCGATCGGCCCGTTGGATGTCTTCGGCCGGTTCGTCGTGCGCGAAGGCTGCAAGGGCGTCAGCCGCGCGACCGTTCGCGACGCGCGTTCGCGCGATCTGCTTTCGTCGGTCTTGCCCGGGGTTAAAGTGGAACAAACGGCCGATCCCGTCTTCTTGTACGACGCACCCGATGAAGAAGGCGACCTCTCCGCGCAGGGGTTGGGACCGCACAGCCAACCGTATGCGATCGTCAGCGTGCGCAAGGTCCCCGGCTTTAACGAAGGGATTGCGACCATCGCGCGCGCCGTCGATCGCCTTCACGCCGAACACGGCATTCGCACCGCATTTCTGCCGCTGGGCGGAGCGCAGGACGCCGAGGTCTCGACCCTGGTCATTCGCAAGGCGACGTCGGCGCCCGTCTTGCTGCCCGAATGTGCGTTGCCGCGCGCGGCGGCGATTCTGCGGCGCGCGCACGTCGTGATCGGCATGCGTTTGCACGCGCTGATTCTGGCGGCGCGCTACGACGTACCGTTCTTGGCCATCCCCTACGATCCCAAAGTGCAGTCCCTCTGCGAAGATCTCAAGTACCCCCTGCCGCCGCTCTGGGTGCTGGGGAAAATGCCCCCCGAAGCGCAAGCGGCCTGCGATCTGGTCGATCGGCTGGTCGCCCAACGCGACGCGCTGTCCGCACATCTGCACGAACGGGCCGCGGCGGTGCGCGCGGCGGCGGAACGAAATTTTGACGTGCTCGGCGAACTGATGCGCGAACCATGAGCCAACCCGTCGAGCGCGACTATCGCGCCACCTTGAATTTACCCAAGACCGAGTTTCCGATGAAGGCGGATCTGCCGGCGCGCGAACCCAGTTGGGTTGCGTGGTGGCGCGAGCACGACGTTTACGAGCGCCGGCTTGCGCGCAATCGCGAGCATGGCAAAGGTCCGTGGATATTGCACGACGGGCCGCCGTACGCCAACGGCGAGTTCCACATGGGACACTTCCTGGGCATCGTCCTCAAGGACGTGTTCGTGAAGATCGCGCTGCTCGACGATCGTGAAGCGACCTTCGTCCCCGGCTGGGATATGCACGGCTTGCCGATCGAACTCGAGACGCTCAAGCACTTGGGCATCAAAGATTTCCATGCCATCGACCCCCTCGAATTACGTGAGAAGTGCAAGGAGCGCGCGCTCTACTGGCTGGATCGTCAGCGCGACGTACGCTTGCGGATGGGCGTTCTGGGCCGTTTCGACGCGCCCTATCGCACGATCGATCCGTCGTACGAAAAGACGATCGTGCAAACGCTGGCAACGCTGGCCGAGAAAAAGCAACTGTACAAAGGCTTGCGCTCGACCCTGTGGTGCATCCACGACGAAACCGCGCTGGCCGAAGCCGAAATCGAATACGAACCCAAAAAGTCGATCTCGGTCTACGTCCGCTTCGCCGCCGACGCCGCGCAACGCGAATCGCTGTTAGATGCGTTCACAAACCGTCACCCTGAGCCCGTCGAAGGGCGCGTTGCGGTCTTGATCTGGACGACGACGCCGTGGACGTTGCCGGGTAACGTTGCGATCGCGCTGCGCGCCGATGCGGAATACGGTTTGTATCGGCTTGAGGGCGAGCTGTTGATCTTGGCGACGGCGCTGGCGCCGCAAGCGTTGGGCGATCGCTTCGAACGAGCCGAGCGTATCGGCACGGCCACCGGCGCGCAGCTCGACGGGCGATCGGTGCGCCATCCATTTTTGGATCGCGATTCGCTGCTGGTACTCGCCGACTACGTCGATCTCGAAACCGGAACCGGCGCGGTCCATACCGCCCCCGGTCACGGCGCCGACGACTTCGATACCGGAGTGAAGTACGGTTTGCCGATTCTCAACCCGGTCGATGCCGCCGGCAAGTTTACGATCGAGGCCGGCCCCTACGCGAGCATGCACATTTGGAAAGCCAACAAACAGATTACCGAGGATCTGCGCGCGAGCGGCGCGCTGTTTCGCGACTCCGAATACGAGCATTCGTACCCGCATTGCTGGCGCTGTCACAACCCGGTGATCTTCCGCGCGACCGCACAGTGGTTCATCGCGATGGACATGAACGCGTTGCGCGCGAATGCCATAGACGCCGCGCGCGGCGTCGCGTTCACGCCGGATTGGGGCATGGCGCGTCTGGTGCAGATGCTCGAGAATCATCCCGAATGGTGCATTTCGCGCCAACGAACCTGGGGCACGCCAATTCCCGCGCTGATCTGCACGGCCTGCGGCGAGTCGTTTCTCGATCCGGGCGTGGCGCGCAAGGCCGCCGATCGATTCGGTGAGGTCGGGGCGGGCGCTTGGTGGAGCGATCCGGTCGAAACGTTCTTGCCCGACGGCACCGCCTGCCCCAAGTGCGGCGCCAGCGCGTTTGAAAAAGAAAAGAACATCGTCGACATCTGGTTTGAGTCGGGCGTCTCGCATTTTGCCGTGCTCGATAAGCCCGGGTTGCCCTGGCCCAGCGATCTGGTGCTCGAAGGCGGCGACCAATATCGCGGGTGGTTTCGCAGTTCGCTGTTGACGGCGGTTGCGGTTCGCGGTGCCGCTCCGTATAAGCACGTCGTCAAGAACGGCTGGGTCAACGACGAACAGGGCCGCGCGATGTCCAAATCGACGGGCACCGGCATCACCGCGCGCGAGGCGATGGGTAAGTGGGGTGCCGACGTGCTGCGGCTGTGGGCGACCTCGGTCGAGTTCGTCGACGACGTGCGCTTTGGACCCAACGTCGTCAACCAGGTCGGCAACGTCTACCGCAACATCCGCAATCGCATCCGTTTCATGCTCTCCAACCTCGACGATCTCGACGCGCACGACGTCGTGACGCGTTCGGAAATGGAGCCGCTCGACGCGCTGGCTTGCGTGCTGACCGACGATTTCGTCGCCGACGTGAAGGCCGCGTACGATGGCTTCCAAATTCACGACGCTTACTTGCGCATCGTGGAGTTCGAGAGCGCGCTGTCCGCGCTGTATTTCGATGCGGTCAAGGACCCGCTCTATTCTCGCGCGACGGCCGATCCGCGCCGCCGCAGCGCGCAGTCGGCGTTGTTGTACGCGCTGCAGCGTTTACTCACGGCGCTTGCGCCGGTGCTGTCGTTTACGGCCGAGGAGGCCTGGCAGGCGATTCCGCAGCGTTTGCGCGCCGATGCGGATAGCGTCTTCGATGCGTCGTTCGGCGAAACGCCACGTGCCTCCAATGCCGATCGGGCCTTGTGGTCGGCGTTACGCGACCTTCGTTCGCGCGTGGCCACGGGCGACGGGCTGCGCGATTTCGAAGCCAAGGCCGACGTGGCCGCCCCCAAAGCGCTGTACGAGCGCATGGCGGCCTTAGGTGACAACTTACGTGAAGCGCTGGTGGTGTCGCAGGCGACGCTGACGCATTCGGACGAGGAGTTGCAACTGCGCAAGCACCCAGCAGATGGCCAAAAGTGCAAGCGCTGCTGGAAGTTCCGGGAGCTCGGCGTCGATCCGACAAACCCCTCGATCTGCGCCGACTGCGCGAAAGTCGTCGCCGAGATATAGGACGCCGGCGTTGCTTAGAACGGCGCTGGGTAGATGCAAATCATAATAAGGGCGCTTCGCCGATCCGCGAAGCGCCCCTGGATTGGGTTGGTTTAGGCTAGAACCAAGATCCGGAGATGAAGATGGAGATTCCGCCGAGATTCACCCAGCGCCCCGTTTGCCATTGAGCGC
>DATKGB010000029.1:0-12336 GCA_035544315.1 Verrucomicrobiia bacterium | reverse complement strand
GGGAGGCTGGGGCGTTTCGATGGTTTCGACTGTCGGTCCGATACACCGAACAGTTCCGGGTTCGATTCCCGGGCGCTCTAGCCGCGGCAGCTCGATTGCTGCGTTGTTGCGAAGCCGTCACAGATATGCTAAGGTCGATGGGTATCGGGCCGACAAAGCACATCGAAGCGCACGAGGCGCCGCAGCAATGCGGTGCCTCGTTTTTAATTGGCTTCATCTGTTCGGCTATGCTCCGGATGAGACCGCAGTCGTTCTTTGCGCTTTGGGTTGGGTTTCTGCGCGTAGTTGCCCGCAGGCGGCGGCGATGTCGCGACCCATATTGTGTCGGACCGTCGTTGGAACGCCGGCTTTATCGAGAATGGCCGCAAACGCCCAGATGCGTTGCTCGTCGGTACCCTGGAACGGACCGTCAGGCGTCGTGTTATATGGAATCAAATTGACGTGATAGAGATGGCCGCGCATCCGACGCGCTAGTTCGTTCGCACACTCTGGGGTATCGTTCACGCCTGCGAGCATCACGTACTCGAAAAATACCTTACGCTTGCTTCTCGCGACGTAACGTTCGCAGGCCGCCAGTAGTTCGTCGATTGAAAACTTCTTGTTGACCGGCATGAAACTCGAACGAACTTCGTCGTTTGGCGCGTGCAGCGAGATCGCCAAGTTGACTTGCACGCCCTCGTCGGCGAAACGATCGATCTGATCGACCAGGCCGACCGTCGAAATCGTAATATGACGATGTCCTAACCCAAAACCTTGGCCGTCGTTAAGCAGCGCGACGGCACCCATCACGGCATCGTAATTGTGAAACGGTTCGCCCATTCCCATGAACACCACGTTGGTGACGCGACGGCCGCGCGTCGCCAATTCGCGCGCGAAGAAACGCGCTTGATCGAAAATTTCGGTTGCGGTGAGATTGCGCGTGAAGCCGGCTTGGCCCGTCGAGCAGAACGCGCACGCAAACGCGCAGCCCGCTTGCGAGGAAATGCAGACCGTCGTGCGATCGCCGGTATGCTCCATTAGCACGGCTTCGACTTCGTCGCCGTCGTAGAGTCTGAACAACCCCTTGGTGGTTTGCTTGTCGCTCGATTTCTGCACGACGATCGGATCGACTGACGAAAACGAGAATCCGCGGTCGGTCAGTTCAGTGCGCAACTCTTTGGGCAGGGTCGTAACGTCACCGACGTCGCCGAGCAACTCTTTGGTGGCAGCGCGATAGAGTTGGCGCAGCCGGTACGGCTTTAACCCGAAGGCGTCTGCGAATGCTTGCGCGTTCGCAAAGCCTAGACGGTGGGCTTTGTCGTCGGTCCAAATAGCAACGGCGTCGCGGTTCACGAGGGTCATTTTAGCATGGCGCCTTGGCGCTGAAGCCCGGCTTAGTCGCCGAACAGCCCCGCTTGTTCCGGTTCTGGCTCGGGCGACGCAGGCTTGGGCGCGGCCGCGATTTCGGCCAGCCGACCGCGCACGGCCTTGAGATCCGCCCATACCAGCCGCTTGATTGCCTCGAGTTCACCGCCGGTCTGGCGCAGCACGTAGGCAGGATGGAATGTGACCATAAGCGCGACGCCGTTGGGGCCGTCGAACCAGCGGCCCCGCTGCTTGGTGATCGCGAAATCCTTGCCCAGAAACGCTTTGGCCGCCGGAGCGCCCAGCGCCATGATGATGTCGGGGGCAATAATGTCGATCTGCTCGTCGAGAAATGGGCGGCAGTTGGCCATCTCGCTTGCATCGGGGGCTCGATTCTTGGGACCGCGTAACCCCGGCAGCGTCGGACGACATTTGACCGTGTTGCAGATGTAGACGTCCTCTCGTGCGATGTCGATGGCGCCGAGCATTTTGTCGAGCAGTTGACCGGCCCGACCGACAAACGGGCGTCCGGTTAAATCTTCGGTTTCGCCCGGTCCTTCGCCGACGACCATCAATCGCGCGCACGGATCGCCTTCGCCGTAGACGTTATTGCGGCGTTCCGAGCCGATCGCGCATCGACGGCAGGCAGCCGCGGCAGCTCCGTTTTGCGTCAGCAGGCGCGTGCGACGGGCGCGTTCTTCCAGGCTCATCCGCGCGCGGGTTCCTCTTTGATCAGCACGACTGCCTCACCGAAGGCGACCAGCGTGCACGAGCCGTCTTCTTGTTCGCCGGTGTGGAACTGCACGTTGACCACTGCGTTGGCGCCGCATCGGACCGCCTGCGCCCGCAACGCCTCGAGCGCCGGCCGACGCAGCGCGTCGGCGTCGCTCATCCATTCCGATCCGATCAAACCGATCAGCGCGCCCAGACTGCGAAAGCCCTCGAATAGGCGGCTGCGCTCGCGCGTGGCCGTCCCCGAGACGTAGCCGTGCGAGCGCGCGACCCGATAACCGTCGATGCGCCCGAAGGTGACGACCGCGCAGTCTCGGGAACCACTGGGGCTGACCATGCCCTTGACTTCACCGTCGGTTCTGCTCATCCGCCTCGACGGCATCGGCGACGCGCTGGCGCTGTGCCCGTTGGTGGTAGCGTTGCGGGAGCGCGGCATCCCGGTCGACGCGGTCCTTACCCAACACAATTTCGACGCGTTCGCGCCGGGTGCGCTGCGGGAACGATTCCTCGCACCGTTTGCCGTACGCGACAATTCGCGCGCGAACCTGGACGCCATCGCCGATTTTGGCCGGACGTTGCGCAAACACGGTTACTCGCACGCATTGGTTGCAACCGAGGATACCGGCGGCTATCACTTGGCGCGCGCGTCCCATGCCGCGCGGCGCGTTGGATTTTCGAACGGCTGGAGCAAGCCGTTCAAGACGCTTTGGATACGCTCGCGCTTGACGCAAACGCTCTATCGAGCCGCAGCGCTGGACGCGCGCGCTCCGCGCGAGTGTGAAGTGCTGTTCGAACTGGGACGGGCGCTGCTCGGCGCACGCGCGCGGCCGACCCGCGATGTCGCATCGCTGCGACCGCTAGTCGTCGATGGCAGTCCGGTCCCGGACGCTCGCATCGGTTTTCAGGTCACCGACAAGTGGGACCGCTTGGGCATTCCCTTTGACGAGGTCGTAGCCTGCGCGCGCACGTTCGATCGGGATATAATCCGCGCGTTCGGATCGATTCACGAAGTCGCTTACGTCAAGCGCTTCCAACGCGCGGCCGACATTCCAGTAGAAACATTCGACGCGCTGCCGCCGTGGAAGTCGGCGATCGCGAATTCGAGCGCACTGGTGGCACCCGACGGTGGCGCGATGCACGTCGCAGGCATGGTCGGAACCCCTATAGTTGCCGTCTTCCCATCACAGCGCGACTTCACATTGCAAACCGCCCGCTGGTCACCTTGGGCAGCGCCATACACGATCGTCGAAGCGCGCACCGGGTGGTCGCAAATCGCTGCCCGGGCTGCTATCCAGAAACAGAGTTAGTTACGAGGCCTGGGCGATCGGTTTAATGCGATCAACCGTCTTTCCGATGCGGCCGTGTAAGGCGTCGTACATGTCGACCGTCATCTGCATCCGCATCCATGACTCAGCGCTGAACCCAAGTGCTCGTTCGAAACGGAGCGCGGAATCCATCGTCACCGGTCGCTTCCCATGAATGATCTCGGACAGACGCGCGTTAGTAACGCCGATGTGCTTGGCAAACGCGGACTGGGTGATCCCCAGCGGCTGAAGAAACTCCCGTAAGAGGATGTCGCCGGGAAGGGTCGGCCGCCGGTGGGTCGGGATCGTAAGTGGGCGATTCATCGTCGTCTCCTAGTGTGATAATCGGCAATCTCAACCTCGATCGCGCCTGCCGCCGTCCAGCGGAAACAGATGCGGTATTGGTCGTTGATTCGGATCGAATGCTGCCCCTCGCGATCGCCGCGCAGCGCTTCCAGTCGATTTCCGGGCGGGATGTGAAGCTGCTCCAAGCTCACCGCCGCGTCCAGTAGCGTCAGCTTAGCGATGGCCCTCTGGCGGAGCGCGGCCGGGACGATTCCCCGGGCAGCATTCGAGGCGACGCCGTTGTGAAGGTCTCGCGTTCCGCGATCCGCGAAGTCCATCGCTCAATGTTATCACGCTGCGATAATATCGTCAAGCGATAATTTAATTAGACGCGGTTGGCGTTTGACGGCGCCGTTGCTGCAGATACGGCCAGATGAAGGTGTCGATCTCGCCGTCGAGCACGCCGTCGGAGTTGGCGGTTTCGACCCCGGTTCGATGATCCTTGACGAGTTGGTACGGTTGCAGAACGTAGGACCGAATCTGCGAGCCCCACTCGTTGGCTTGGCGTTCGCCGCGCAGATCGGCCAGGCGCGCGTCGCGTTCCTCGGCTTGACGTTGAACCAACTTGGCGCGCAGAATGTTGAGCGCGACCTCGCGGTTTTGCGCTTGCGAACGCTCCTGTTGGGACGCGACGATCAGGCCGGTCGGAACGTGAATGATCCGGATGGCCGACTCGGTCTTGTTGACGTATTGGCCGCCGGCGCCCCCGGACTTGAACGTTTCGACGCGGATGTCGTCGGGTTTGATCTCGACGTCAACCTTTTCGCCGACTTCGATTTCGGGAATCACGTCGACGGCTGCGAACGAGGTGTGGCGGCGATGGGCGGCATCGAACGGCGAGATGCGTACCAGCCGATGCACGCCGCGCTCTCCGTCGAGCAAACCGTATGCGTTGCGGCCGCGCACGAAGAACGTGATCGACTTAAGGCCGGCTTCTTCGGCCGGCGACTCGTCGACGATTTGAGTTGAAAAGCCTTTGGCTTCTGCCCAGCGTAGGTATATGCGTGCGAGCATCTGCGTCCAATCGGCGGCATCGACACCTCCGGCTCCGGCAAAGACGCTCACGATCGCTCCGTGCGCGTCGAACTCGCCGTCGAAATTGGCGGCCATTTCTAGGATGTCGATGGCGGCTTGCGCCGATGCGACGTTCGCGTCCACCTCGGCGCCGACCGCCGGATCGTCGGCGAACAGCTCGAGCATTTCGCGCGCCTCACCCAACACGCGAGCGGATCGGTCGATCGCGCCGACTTCTTCTCGCAGGTCGGCCAACTGTTTCATCGCCCGCTGCGCGGATTGCGGATCGTTCCAGAATCCATCGGCTCGCGAGCGCTGGTCGAGCTCGGCTATGCTGCGGGCTTTACCCGCGTAGTCAAAGACGCTCCTTGAGCGCGCGCACGCGCTCTTGCAGACGGGTAATGCTGGTGGCTTGTGAATCGCTCATGGCGGCTTTGCAATTCGCGCCGCCCCCGCCGCGCCCTTTCAATTCCCTAAAAGCGTGGGATGGAGGGGCGCCAAACACCGCTCGGAGAGGAGTGCTATGTACGTATCGCCGCAAGACTATCTGGACCCCGTCGCCACGGGCAGCAGTTACGGCTCGGAATTCGGCAATGATCTGGGCAACGAACTCACCGGCGGCTCATCCTTGCTGGGGACCGCGCAGGGCGACGACGTGGCGCGCTTCCAGCCACCGACCGCGAACGGGTCGTTGGGCAGCGCGGCATCGATGGCCATGCAGTTCTCGCCCTACTCGATGCTCGCACCGCTCTTAGGCGGCATGGGGTCGATGCTGCAAAACATCGGTAATTTCTTTGGCGGCGGCATGCAGCCGCAAACACCTGCGCCCGCGCAACCTACCCAGAAAGTGCCGTCACTGCAGGCTCCGTCCCAACAGCAGTATTTCGGGAACGCGACCGCATCGTCGAGCGGCGACCCGCATCTGGCTTTCAACGGCACCAATAGCGCCGGCGCGACGGACAACGCGCATTGGGACAGCATGAACTCGCACCGCGATCTGCTCGATTCCGACTCGTTCAACGGCGGCTACCGCGTTTCAACCAAGGTCAGCTCGCCCAACGCCAATGGTGTTACCTACAATCAATCCGCGTCCGTGACCACCAACAACGGCGCCGACCGCGTCTCACTGGACGCAAACGGCAACGCCACCATCGCGGGCAACGGTCAAAGCTGCTCGATTGCCGACGGACAATCGCTCTCACTCGGTAACGGCGAAACGGTCTCGCGCGCTCAGAACGGCACGCTGACCATTGACGATACCAACAACAACGGCGGGTCGATCGCCACCACGCTCTCCGAAAACGGCCGCGGGATCGACGTCAACGTCCAAGCCGGCAACGTCGACCTCGGAGGCGCTCTCGCCAACGGGCCGGACCCATCTCCATCTCAAGGGCAAACCCCGTGGATGCCGCAACCGTTCGTGCCGCAACCCTACAACCAACCCAGTCGCCGCTATCCGATGGACGAGGGTCCCGCCGAGATCAGCGCCGCAGATTAGTCGTAACCGTCAAGATTCCCCGTTCTGCGAACGAATCGTCGCCTTCGTTCTCACGCGTACGCCTCGTGTATTTAAAATGTTCGTAAATGCTGCAGACGTATCGGTCGCGACGCATTTGATGCTCGATGGCGTTTGGGAAGAATGGATCGAAGCCGCGTTACGGCGCCTGCTTCGCCCTGGCATACCCTGAACGTCCATGGAGCAGAACGCACGGCATCGAGCAATTCGCGCACGACCGCTGCCTTTAGTTCTAGCCAGGATATTTCAGTCCCATATCTTGGCCGCGGACATGCGCGCGAAACCCTTCGGATAGGTTCCGTTGGGGTGACGCTCCTTGAATCGCTGGCACACCATGGCAAGGTATTCGAAATTCTCCCATATCTCGGGCTGCTGTTGAGCGCGACGCCGATTTGTAATGAGCGGTGCCATCCGGAGCCACGACGTAAGGATTATGCCGCCCCACATGTCCGCCGTAAAGTCGCCGTCGAGCACACCACGCTTGACGTACATGCCGACGTTTTCGAAAAAATTCGCCACCGTGCGCGCCGGTTCGTATTGCGGGGGCAGAGGAATCGCAACAAGCTCGGCACGAGCAGCCGGGTCCTCGTACAAGCGTGGCAGGTCGCGATAAACGTATCGCACGGCATCGCGGAACCTCTCCGTTTCAAACGTCTCGCGGATTTCGTTGAGGGCGATGATTTGGTTCGCGCCTCGCATATGACGTAGCTGAAAGAGCGCGGCACCAGCCGAAGCTGCCACTACGAGCAACGTCAAAAACGAGGCGATCGGGCTCAACCATTCTGGGCTCATCTCGGCAGGAATTCGCTAAAAGAGGAGCCTGCACCCCGTGCCGATAGTACTAGCCCGACATTCCCCACATGACCGGGATTTTCGACGCCAGATTGCCACCTCCCGGGCCAAGGGGCAGGCCCGGCGCGCTGGCGACCGGATTCGGGCCCGGCGACTTTGAACCTAGCGTAGAGAACCTAGAGAATCGGTATGCGCCGGAAACCCTTGTGCCGCAAGGCTTTGCGCGACACGAGGCGAGTCTGGCTCGAGAACGCGGTTTGGGGCAAGGTGTACGATTTCAGGCGCCTAGCGTATATCCCCCATCGACGAGGCTCGGGATAGGAGTTAAGCCATTTCAAAACGGCGCCCCTGGTGCCGGGCGCGGGGCGGCTAGGCTTCAAAACGCGCGAGCCGGGCGGCGGCCGCACCCCGAGAACCAAAAACTGCTGACGTCCATCGCGCGAAAGTGGACATCGGGCCGGATGACAGTGTAGCTCGTTCAATGCAAACGCTGTTCGCCTGCAGCTTCATGCGCTCGCCTACAATCTCGGGAATTTTCTACGCACGCTCGCGATACCCGAAGTGATTGAAAAGTGGTCGCTTACGAGTCTGCTCGAGAAGCTGATCAAGATCGGTGCGAAGGTCGTCAGCCACGGGCGCTACGTCGCGTTTCAGATGGCCGAGGTTGCGATCCCACGAGCGTTGTTCGCGGAGATCATGCAGAGAATTGCCGCGCTGCGATCTTCTCCAATGGCAACGGCAACATGAGCACCCCGGCGATTGCGTACGCGGGGAGAACGACGGGAGCTGCGCCCTTCTGTGCACCCAATCGGCTTTTTCGGCGCTCGGTGGCGCAGAAGTCCGTCTCTCGCGACCCCAACGGAGTCCAAACCCCGCATCACATCGCCGGGCCGCGCTCCGCAAGCAGGGCGACCGACATTCTTGGTAAAAAAGGCTTGTCCATATGGGGAATACCCATTGAAAAAGTCTTTTTCGATACCCGCGCTTTCTTTGGCGATCATTTTCGCTTGGTCGTTGAGCGCCCCAAAGGCCGCCGTAGCGATCCCGGTAATAGCAAACGGACAAGGCGGCGTTTCCTGCAGTCTCTGTCATACAGCAGTGCCTCACCTCAATAGTTATGGCCGCTATGTCTTAATGTCAAATTTTTCCAGAGGGCTCAACCAGCATCTACAGATGATGCAAGAACGGAGCATGCCGCTGGCTTTGGAAGTCACCGCAAATGCATCGAATCCTCCTGACCCGATGCTGCCGGCGATCCATAGCGCACTCGTGCAGTTTCTATCTGGCGGTTTCATCGGACCCAAGTTTTCGTATTTCGCCTCCGTGCCGGTCGTCAGTGGCGGTTTTCCAACGAGCGCGGTAGATCAGGTGTGGGCCGCCTACAACGGCATATCTAATGGAAATGGCAGCCTGCAAATCGGGAAATTCCCCACGCCGATCTTCGCGCCATGGACGAGCCAGTCACTGTCGCTCTCGGGCTATGGGATAGCGAGCTTGCCGGTCGGACTGAACGGTTCGACGCTTGCGGACAACCGCTGGGGCGCATCGTACACCCAGTTTGGGCATCTGGGACTCATCGGCAACATCTCATATGTGGAGGGGACTGGCCCGATTGAGCAAGCCTTTGGCACTGCAGGTGAAGGAACCGCTTGGACAGGTTCGCTCCAGTACTTGTCCCCCGAATCAAGATGGTCCGGCGGTATAGCTGGATTACGTGGTTCGTATCCTTTGCCATCGGGTGCGAACGATCGCTATACACGTCTCGCGGCGCTTGCCTCCTACAGCGGTAGCCGCTACGAACTCATTGCGATGGGCATAACGGGCCATGACAACGATCCTAACGACGGCGCGTCGCCGCCGGCTGACAGTCGCGGTCTCTCGCTCGAGACAATTTATGGCCCAGCCTCATGGTTGCACGCCGATTTTCGTTACGAACATACCGATGACGGGCTGGGCAATTCGACGGTCAACTACATCGTCGGTGCCGCTTTTAGCTTTAGGCCCAATATCATTTTGACAATCGACAATCTCGCTAGCGACGGTAAGGCACCAGTTTTGAAATATCAGCTCCTGTGGGCCGGGCCATGGTATCCTGATCGGCTGCCGCCAGGAACGATGCCATCTGCCATGCCGATAGCGACCGCGATGCCGATGCCGGGGGCAAAGTCGACAGACTTGCCCATGCCTAGACCAAAGGCGACTTTGCTGCCGATGCCTGAAGCGAGTGCCGGTGCTATGCCTATGTCGGCGGCAACCGCATCCACCCTCCCACTGCCTGCGTCCGTAAAAACCGATGCGGCAATTGCGAACGGACGCTCGATTTTTCTCACTGGCAACGACTTGAATGGCACGCGCATTACCACGTCAACCCCTGGACGATACTATCAAAGTTGCGCCGTTTGCCACGGGCCCGACGGTGCCGGTGGGATGCTACTCGCGGATGGAGCGATAAGTGCGAAACTCGGCTCCAATGCACACATGTTAGATCAGATGGGCTCCATGGGGGCGATGAAGCGCCCGATGAAACCTTGGACGATTAAGCTTTTCGAACGTTCGATTTCCATGGGAGTCGACGAAAATGGCGATGCGTTGAGTCCAGTGATGCCGCGCTGGAAAATGTCCGACCGTGACCTTCACGATATTGCCTCATACGTTTTTTCGCAAATCCACTGAGCGGATTGACGAACATGCTGTTCTGTAACTCCGCCAGACATCTAACGGATACTCAAGAAAGAGAGCGCTACATATGGCCCAGATAGAGCACGAGCGATACGGGTTTTCAGTCGAATCTCCGAAATCGTTTGATCAAGCTGTAGCAAGCGTAAAGGAAACCCTGAAAAAGCAGGGGTTCGGCATACTATCGGAGATCGACGTCGCCGCAACACTTAAGCAAAAACTTGATGTCGAACGAGAGCCGTATTTAATTCTTGGCGCCTGCAATCCTCAGTTCGCCCATGAAGCTCTGCAAACGGAAGAACAATTAGGACTCCTGTTGCCGTGCAATGTGACGATCCGACGCAAAGACGGCAAAACGCTTATCAGCGCGATCGACGCCCGTACGATGATGTCCGTCGTGGAGAATAATAAACTCACTGAGGTGGCGGGCGAAGTTAACACCCGGTTGCAGGCTGCCATAGGCGAGGCTGCCTAAGAACAGGTGATGCATTCGATGTTGTGGCACCTGGCGAAGATCGCCTTTGAAAAAAGATGGCTCAAACGGTGGCCATTCTGATTAGTAATACCATAGGGAGGTAATTGCAAATGTTAACTCGATATGCGCGGCTCAGTCCACTCGCTCTCGCCGCCGGTTTCGGTGTTGCCGCTCTAGCCGGCGTGATTCTCTTTTGCGCGCCAATGGCGTTTTCTATGTTCGGCATGCACGGTTACGGGATGATGGGTGGCGCCGGCTATGGGATGATGGGCGGCCCCGGCAATTATAGAATGGGAGCGGGCGTCGCGTTTTTCATGGGCGGATGGGCAGTTGTCGTAGGCGCGATTGCGGGCGCAATTGTCGCCGTGATCTATAACTCGCTGTTGCCCAAAAAAAGCACGGCTGACGACTAATCTGAGATCCGCGTGCAGGCGGCCACGTGCTCAGCGTTGCGTGCGGCAAGGTCGCGCACCCGGCCGCAAGGGGGGTCTCGTCTCAAAAGGCCTTAGCGATCGTGCTTTGCGCATTGCGCCCCGCGCCCGGCAGCCCAGCAAGGGGGGCCTCGTTTTAGGGTAGCTTAGCTCCTATCCCCCATCGACGAGGCTCCGTGGCATTTCTTGTACTTCTTGCCGCTGCCGCACGGGCATAGATCGTTGCGCCCAACCTTGGGCGCGTCGCGCTGCATTGGTTTGGCGGGCGATTCGTCGTCCTTGTTGGTGTGAATCGCTTGCGGACGACGCTGGGTTCCCGGCATCGGACCCAAGAGCTGCTCGGCTTCGCCCGCCGAGAGACGCCCGGTCGGCTCGGGTGCTAGCGAACCGTCGGGAATGGTCGGAAATGCTTGCTGGCCGTTGCCCATCACGTCGGGCGGCGGCCCGTGCTCGATCTGTACGCGGAAGACACTCTTGACCGCTTCGTCGGCGATCGTGTTCTTGAGATCTTCAAAGATCTCGTAGGCTTCTTTTTCGTATTCGACGCGCGGATCTTTCTGACCGTAACCGCGTAAACCGATGCCGTTCTTGAGGTGGTCCATCACGTAGAGATGGTCGACCCATTGTCGATCGATGATTGGCAACAGCAAATAGCGCTGTTCGATGACTCGCATGATGTCCGGCGTGATCTCGCCTTCCTTGGCCTCGTAGGCCTCCTCGCCTTTGGCGTGGAGCAGCTTGCGAATTTCCTCGCGATCCTTGAGCGTTAGGTCTTCCAGACTGACGGTTTGCTTGACCGGGAAGATCAATTCGAGTTCGTTGAGGATCTCGGGCAAGTCCCACTCGCTGGGCGTCTTATTTTCCGGCGCGTTTTGCTCGACAGATTCGTCGGTCTTTGCCGAGACGGTTTGCAAGATGAACGTCCGCGAGTCGAAACGGCCTTCGAGAATCGCGCGCCGATCGGCATAGATGATCTCGCGCTGCTTGTTCATCACGTCGTCGTACTCGAGAACGTGTTTACGAATTTCGTAGTTGTGATTCTCAACCTTGCTTTGCGCGTGTTGGATCGAACGGCTTACCAGGCTCGATTCGATCGGGGCTTCGTCGGTGAAGCCGACCTTCTCCATGATCGAGGTCATGCGGTCGCCGCCGAACAGACGCATCACTTCGTCTTCGAGCGAGATATAGAAGCGCGTCGAACCAGGGTCGCCTTGACGGCCCGAACGCCCGCGCAGTTGATTGTCGATACGACGCGACTCGTGTCGCTCGGTGCCGATGATATGCAAGCCGCCGTTGCGCGCGACGCCGTCGCCGAGCTTGATGTCGGTTCCACGACCGGCCATATTGGTGGCGATGGTCACTTGGCTATCTTGGCCGGCGTCTTTGATGATCTCGGCCTCCTGCTCGTGGTATTTAGCGTTGAGGACGTTACACTCGACGCCGCGGCGGCGCAGCATCGATGCCAACTGTTCGCTCTTTTCGATCGAACGCGTACCGACCAGAACCGGACGGCCCTTGGCGTGCTCGGCGATGATCTCGTCGACCACGGTTTCGAACTTGGCCTTCTCGGACTTAAAAACGATATCCGAATTGTCGACGCGTATCATCGGCATATTGGTCGGAATCGTGACGACGTCCAGATTGTAGATGTCGCGAAACTCGCGCTCTTCGGTCTTGGCCGTTCCGGTCATGCCGGCAAGATGATCG
>DATKGB010000028.1:0-2620 GCA_035544315.1 Verrucomicrobiia bacterium | reverse complement strand
CCCATCAGCGCTCCCGCCAGCACGCCGTCAAGACGCGTCGAGGGCTGACGATTACTACCCACACCGACCGGTAAACCGTCGATGCGCACCACGAACTGCCCACCCAGCGTGTCGCCGGCGGCCTTGGCCGCATCGATCGCCGCGATCATCGCAGCTTCGGTTTGCGGGTCGGGACAGCGGACGTCGCTGGCTTCTACTTCTTCTTGCGTGAAATCGTCGAGCGCGGGCGCCTGCACCGCACCGATCCGATGCACGTACGAGCGGGTCGTGATCCCGAGCGCTTGCAGAAACTGCGCGCAGATCGCACCCAAGCATACCCGCATGGCGGTTTCGCGCGCGCTGGCACGTTCTAAGACATTGCGCAAATCGCGCTGGCGGTATTTTAGCGCGCCGGCATAATCGGCGTGGCCGGGCCGCGGATTGGTTATCGGATCGCCGGCGCCGGTGAGCGGATCCATCAGGGCCTTGACCTTGGGCGTTTGGTGGTCGCGGTTGCGCACCAGGACCGCGATCGGCGAGCCTAGCGTTTCGCTCCCGCGTATGCCGGCCAGAAACTCTACTTCGTCGCGCTCGATTTTCATGCGACCGCCGCGACCGTAGCCGCCTTGACGTCGCGCTAGCGTCTGGTTGATGCCATCGACGTCGAGCACGAGATGCGCCGGCAACCCATCGAGGATGCCGACCAACGCGGGGCCGTGGGATTCGCCGGCAGTAAGATAGGAAAACATCGGGCTTCCCACTTCACGGAGATACGATGCCACGCCTGGTTTTGGCCTCCGAGCAGGTTTCTCTCCTCAAAAATCCCATCGCCGGCCAAAGCGAGCGAGATGCTCGACGACATGATGCACCGCTATCAACAAAACTACGAGCGGGACACGGAACTGATCTAGATCAGAGTAGAGAGCGATAAACCCAAATCGAGTAAGTAGCGTTGATCGGCGTTCATGCATCCAACCCTGCGCCCGCTGCGGCGAGCACTTTACGACTGAGCGGTTTAACCTCGCGGGCGATCTCCGATCCAGCGACGGTCTGCTGCATCTTGAGGTCATAGCGCACTTGGAGGCGCAGCCAGAAATCGGGCGTGCCGCCCAGGAGCCGTGCGATCCGCAGTGCGGTATCGGCGGTCACGGCGCGCTCGGCCGCAAGAATCTGCGAGACGCGGTTGGCCGGGACGCCGAGTACCGACGCGAACTGCCGCGCGCTCATGCCAAGTGGCGCGAGCACGTCTTCGCGCAGAATCTCGCCGGGATGAACCGGCCTCATCTTATCTTGCATATTAGTGGTAGTCCTCGACTCTCACGTCCACGGGGCCGTCATTGGTCCAGCGGAAGACTATTCGCATTTGGGCATTCACGCGGATCGAATACGCGCCGTCGTGAAGTCGCTCCAGGCGGTTGCCCGGCGTTGACCGCTCTGGAACTTGTTCCTCACCTCGCCAAAGATTTCACCGATCTTGTACTCGATGGTGTCAGGTCCGGTGGCGCGCGTCTTGAATCCGTGAAGATATGGGAAGAGGTTCGCATTCACGAAGTCGCGTAGGTCATCGCCAGTCAGCGCGCGATTGTGGTCAATCTCTCCGTTCTTGCCCTTTGGCGCGGCCCAGGTTTCCCAACGATATTTCTTGTCGAGGATGAAGGTGTAGGACTTGCCGTGCAGTTCGGCTTCCGTCGCCTTGTCTTGTTCCAGCGCGTCGAGATACTTGAGGAACAGCAGCCACGACGTTTGCTCGGTGTAGTCTAGCTCGCTGGAAGAACCGGCATCCTTGCGAAGGATGTCGTCTATATTTTTGAAGGCTTGCTCGAACATTGGTCCCCCGCGGCGCGGATTTTCAACGCCCAAACACAGCTATGAATACGCCCGGGTCGAAGATGGGGGCTTGTCGCGCGTTCATATATGCGACGAGAAATCGAACCAGCGTAAACTGGAGCATCCCCTCGTCGTCTTGGCTAACCTTAAAAGCCGCCTGCAAAGTAGGGCTAGAGATAACCAACGCACGAAGGGCGATATAGTCAGCGGTCCCCGCTAGTTGATTGAAGAAGACAAGAAGTCGTTCGAAATCCGGCCGCAGCTCAGATCGTAGCTGTTGACTTCCGGTGCCCGTGTCGAAGAACGTGCGGAACTCCCGGACGGGGATGGATTGATTCTCGAGCCTCCGGCATATCAAACGTGCACATTTCTCGAAATGCCAGGAGAGCTTGAGTCGTTCGTCACTCTGATCCATCATTTGGAAGCATCCTGTTTAGGGCGCAGCCGGCTCAAGAAACCCAAGCAACTTCTCGAGCCGAACTACATAAGGGCCTTCAAACGTCCGGTCCGGTTCCGGCGAGTCTTCGTCCCGTCTAGTGCGAAAGCCGCTCGCCCGCACCTAGGTAGGCCCGCCGCGCAAGTTCGATGGCCAGGACGACGATGACGATCGCCAGGGTTGGGAAAACGGCTATCCACCAACCGTTATCGATATACTGTTCGGCATCGGCGAGCATATTACCCAAAGACGGCGCCGCCGGTTGCACGCCCCAGCCGACAAAGTCGATCGTCGCAAGTAGCAAAATGAGGTTTCCGAAATCGCGCACGAGGCGACGTAGCACGCAACGCTTCAGGTTGCCTAGAGGCCGTCCAAGAG
>DATKGB010000027.1:0-5874 GCA_035544315.1 Verrucomicrobiia bacterium | reverse complement strand
GGGCGGGGTAAATCCCCCTTTTGCCCTCGTTTGCTTGTTTTACGTCCGGGTCCCGGGCATGCGACTTATTCCGCTTGCCGGTCGCTACATCGACGGGTCGGGCAACTGGGTGCCGCTTGGCCACGCTACGCACGGATCGATGGTGATCCGCAGGGCGTCGGGTGCGGTCGGCGGGATTTGGATGCGGAAGAACTGGAGGAAGTTCGTCTTCACTCCGAAGCGCGTTTTGGGTGGAAAGGCGGTCGTAGTGGCGTCCGGCATATGCAGCGAGGCCAGCACGCCGTTAATCGCCGAAGCGTCCGCAGGCGAGATATACGGCGGGGTGCGCTGACCCAGCCACGTCGTGCCGTCTTGCAGCGTGTAGAGAAAGCCGATGGTCTCGCCGCTGGTCATCGTAGCGGTCGAGACGACCTTATCGATGCGAACGATCTGGGTTGCGCGAACCATTGGAGCCTGCAGCACCTGCGGAACCGCGCGAACCGAGTCCAAGCAGGGCCCGGTATTGAGCACGATGGGAGGTTGAACGGAAACCGTTGGGGCCGGACCCGTCTGCGCTTGTGCGAGGGTCGCGGTTCCAAGCAGAACGGCCAGAATCGTGTCGTTTAACATGGACGGACAATTTCGCACCCATGTCCCGCCGAGCCTGTCGAAGCTTACGGTCGGGGTGTGCTTCGACACCGCTTCGACAGGCTCAGCATGACACAAACACCGTCACCCTGAGCTTGTCGAAGGGCTGTCGAAGCAGCGCTCGCCGTTATTGTTTGCCGATGCGCTGGTTGGCGTTGTTCATCAGATAGATCGCGTTGGCGTGCCGCTGGCCCAAGAAGTGTTGATCGTAGTTGACGCCGACGTAGCGTCCGGCCTTGATCGCGGTCATTTGGTACGTGGTCTTACCATTTGCAGAAAAGACCTTGTTGAACTTGGGCACGATCAAGAACGAGAGCGATTGTTTGGTTTTAGGATCTTGAACCTTGATGTTATTCATCGAAACGTGGATGACGATGCCGTAGAACATGTTTGTGACGGCCATAGCGGCACGCGGGACCGATACGACGGCCAATGCGGCGATGATTGCGGTGATAAAAACGCGACGAAACATTTGTTTAGAGCCCCTTTCTTACGATTGCCTCATACCCAGCCAACGCAGGACTTACCCGCTTGCTCGCGAGATTCGCAAGGCATGAAACCGACGCTGCTGCGCAAACTGACCACGAGGGACGCCGCGCTGATCGTGATGGGCGGGATCATCGGCTCGGGCATTTTCCGCAACCCGTCGGTTGTGGCCCAACGACTGCATACCGCGCCACTGATTATGCTGGCGTGGATCGCCGGCGGCGCCTTTGCCATCCTGGGGGCCCTGCTCTTTGCCGAACTGGCGGCGCGGCGGCCGCGCGACGGGGGGCTGTACGCCTACGTTCGCGACGCCTATCACCCCGTGGTCGCCTTTTCGTACGGCTGGACGTTGCTGCTGGTCTCGCAAAGTGGCGGGATGGCGTCGGCGGCGATCATCTTCTCGTCCTATTTGGCCACGATCTTCGGATGGGACCCCAACTCGGACCTCATCGGCAGATTGGTCCCGATTGCGGTGCTCGCGATTCTCACGCTGATCAACTGCCTCGGCGTTCGCGCGGGGACTTCGACCCAAAACGCCTTCATGGTGCTCAAGATCGCGGCGATCGTCGGCCTGATCGTCGCGGGGCTGTTCTCGCCGCACGCGGTCGCCGCAGCGGCCGCCGAACGGGCGGCCACCGCCAACGGGTTCGGACTGTTCGCCATCTTCATGCTGGCAATCGTTCCGGTGATCTTTTCCTACAGCGGTTGGCAGACGGCGTCGTTCATGACCGCCGAACTCAAGTCGCCGGAGAGAACGCTGCCGCAAGGCATGATCTGGGGGGTTCTGGGCGTCGTCGGGCTGTACGTCGCGGTCAATCTCGTCTGTCTGCACGTGCTGGGCGAAGGCGGGTTGGCGAATACGACGACGCCGGCAAGTGACATCGCCAGGCTGTTGCTCGGGCCCAAGGGGCAAATCGTCATGGCGACGATCGTGGCGATTTCGACGCTGGGGTTCTTGAGCAACCAGATGCTCGTTTCTCCGCGCGTCTATTTCCAAATGGCCCAAGACGGCATGTTCTTCAAACAGCTTGCCTGGGTGCATCCCAAGACGTTCGTTCCCGTCACCGCGATTGCGGTACAGGGAGTCGTCTCGGCGCTCATCGCGTGCTGGAAAAATTACGGACAGATCGTCAACTACGTCACCGCGATCGACGAGATCTTTTTCGGGTTGGCCGCGATCGCATTAATTATCTTTCGCATCCGCGACCGACGCGACGGCACCGACGCGCAAGTCGGCTATCGGATGCTCGGCTATCCGTATACGACGATCCTGTTCTTAGTCGCCGCGTGGGCCGTCGTAGCAAATTTATTCCTCCATTCGCCCAGCGACAGCCTGATCGGCCTCGGCATCCTGTTGATCGGCGTCCCCATCTATTACATTTTCCGGGCCGCTCATCGGCGCGCCCTTCGACAACCTCCGGGTGACACGGGCTCCGGGTGACACCGGCTGTCGGCTTACACCGCCATTAATTTGTCCCAGGCTTCGCGGGGCATGCGGAGATCTTCTTCGCCGAGTTGCGCGAGCGGACGTTGCGGCAGCTTTTCTCGCTCGCAAAGATCGGGGATCTTCGATTGTGAATAGAGCAACCCGGTAACCAACTCGCCGCGTTCGCGCGCCGAATGGATCGTTTGCAGCGCTCCGCTGCGATCGGTCGCGTCGTATGCAACGTCGAGTTTGCGCAGCAGAATATGCGAGCCGTCTTCGAACTCGATATCCTGAACGGTGCCCGGCTCGTAGTCGACGACGATCTCTTGGCTGCCGTGAATGAAATCCGGCGTGTGCAGCATGAAGTCGTGTTCTTTGACGTACGCATACGATTTGGTCGAACCGACGTGATCGTTGAAGGTCGTGCACGGGCTGATAATGTCGACGATCGAGGTTCCGCGGTGCGACAATGCTGCCTGGAGCAGCGGAATCAATTGCTTGCCGTCACCCGAAAACGAGCGCGCGACGAAGGTCGCGCCCAGCTCGATCGCCAGGCCGCACACGTCGATCGTTTCGAGCTCGTTGACTTTGCCGGTTTTGAGCGTCGAGCCCACGTCGGCGGTCGCCGAAAACTGACCCTTAGTCAAACCGTAACAGCCATTATTTTCCACCAGATACGTACAGTCGACGTTGCGTCGGATCATGTGACAATACTGGCCCAGCCCGATCGAAGCGGTGTCGCCGTCGCCGCTGATCCCCAACACCATCAACTCGCGATTGGCAAGTTTGGCGCCGGTCGCGGCCGACGGCATGCGCCCGTGCAGCCCGTTAAAGCCGTGCGCCTGCTCGACGAAATAGGCGGGCGTCTTGGACGAACAGCCGATGCCGCTCATCTTGGCTAACCTATGCGGCTCGACGCCGTACTCGTAGAGTGCCTTGATCAAATGGTTGGTTATCGAGTTGTGCCCGCAGCCCGCGCACAGCGTCGTGGGCAAGCCTTTATATACCTCACGCGCGAGGCCGACGATGTTGACGTTGACGGGAGTCTCTGTGGCCATGCCGGCTTCCTAATCTGCGACGACCGCCGGTTGGCGTTCGGCTTCAAGCAAGGGATCGAGGATCGCGTGCGCGTCGATCGGCACGCCGTTGTAATGTCGGATCGAGTGTAAGCGCGAGATGATGTGCGTCGGTAATTCGGCGCGCAGCAATGAATATAGTTGGCCGTCACGATTCTGTTCGACGACGTAGACTCGTTCGTGGCGACCGATGAAGCTCGCCACCTCGGCCGAAAACGGCAGCGCGCGGACGCGCAGGTAGTCGGTCTGGACGCCGTCGGCGCCTAGGCGCTCGCGCGCTTCGACCACCGCGTGGTGCGTGGTCCCGTACGCGATGATGCCGACGGGATGATCGGCCTCGTCGAGGATCGGTTGCGGCATTGCCGACCGGGCGGTTTCGTGTTTGCGTACCAGCCGATCGAGCCCGCGCTTAAAAACTTCTGGGAGTTCGGAATAGCGCGCTTCTTCGTCGTGACCGGTGCCGCGCGTAAAGTAACCCGCTTCGGAATGTTTGGTGCCCGGCAGCGTCCGGTACGGGATCCCGTCGCCGTCGACATCGCGGTAGCGCCCCCACGAGCCGATGCGAGTGAGATCGTCGGCGCTCAAGACTTTCCCGCGGTCGAACCGCTTCTCGGGATACGGCAACGCCGGCGTCATCCACGAGTTCATGCCCAAGTCGAGATCGCTGAGGACGAAGACCGGCGTCTGGAAACGCTCGGCAATATCGAACGATTCCATGCCGAACTCGTAGGCTTCTTGCACGGTCGCCGGCATCAGTACCAAATGCTTGGTATCGCCATGCGAGAGCTGATAGGCAAACGCGACGTCGCCCTGCATGTTGCGTGTCGGTAAGCCGGTCGACGGCCCCGCACGCTGCACGTCGAAGATGACGCCGGGGATTTCCGCGTAGTATCCATAGCCCGCGTACTCGGCCATCAGCGACAATCCGGGACCCGACGTCGACGTCATCGCGCGCGCACCGGCCCAGCCCGCGCCGAAAACCATGCCGGCCGCGGCCAATTCGTCCTCGGCTTGCACGATCGCGACGTTGCGTTCGCCGGTGTCGGGATCGACGCGATAGGTGTCGCACAACCCAATGAACGATTCGCACAGCGACGACGACGGTGTGATCGGATACCAGGCCGCGACCGTGCAGCCGCCCATCAAACAGCCCAACGCCGCGGCGCGATTGCCGTCCATGAACATTAGTCCGTCGGTTTTTCCGGTCATGCGCTCGAGTCGATAGGGATCGTTCTTGGGCAAATGTTCGGCGGCGTAGTCCAACCCCAAGCGCACGGCCTGCATGTTGGTTTCGACGGCTTTAGGCTTGCTGCGAAACTGCGTCTTGACCGCGGCCTCGATCGTTTCGGCATCGATGCCTAGCAACTGCGCGAGCACGCCGACGTAAATCATGTTGACGAGATATTTGCGCAACGCGCCGTTTTCGATCTGCTTCTTGCCGATCTCGATAAACGGCACCGCATAATACGTAACGTCGTCGCGCTTGGTATCTCCCGCGATCGGATAACTGGCTTCGTGGACGATCGTGCCCCCGGGTTTGACGCCGACGACGTCGGTTTGCCACGTTGCGGCATTGAGCGCGACGAGAATATCGACGTCGCGCGTCCGGCATTGATAGCCCTCGGGCGAGATGCGCACGTCGAACCAGGTTGGAAGCCCTTCGATATTCGACGGAAAGACGTTCTTAGGCGCGGCCGGGATGCCCAGCCGGAAGATCGCGTTGGTCAGGACCAGGTTGGACGACTGGCTCCCCGAGCCGTTTACGGTTGCCACCCGAATCGTAAAGTCGTTGGCGCGTTGCTGGGTCATGTCGAGAAGTTAGCCGCCACACCGCTCGCTCCTCGCCCAAAGCGCAAAACGGCAAGGGCGCCGCTCGCGCGACGCCCTTGGATTCTGTAACGAGCGGGCGATCCTAGAGATCGCCGCACGAGACGTAGTGCTTGAGGTTGGCCGCGCTCTGATGCGCGTTGATCGCGTAGTGGCCTTTTTTGAGCCACGCGACGGTCACGCCCTTTACGGTCGTGACCGAGCTGCCGTTCACGACATTGGAGAGCGGCTTTATCGGCGCATTGAGCTTGGCGCAGGTGCCCATGTGAATGTGCGCCGGCTCCGAAGCACCCCTGGGCTCGTTCTTTACGGCGACTTTGACCCACAGGCCGCCGGGCGTATCTTTCACCCAGGCTTGGCCGTTTTGGCCCGATTTATTCTGTTGACCCATGTTGATGGTCAGCGAACTTTTGGACATCGCGTTGCTCCCCC
>DATKGB010000026.1:0-4037 GCA_035544315.1 Verrucomicrobiia bacterium | reverse complement strand
GGGGGGATAGAGTCCGCGCAGTTCGGTCGCTTCTGCAACGCGCCCGACCGCTACTGCATATGCGCCGCGCCGCATGTTTACGGAATAACGGGTGGCGTAATCGTGGGTCTCTTGGAACGCGCGCGTCATCTTGCGTTTGAGACGCGCGTTGACTTCGTCTTCTTCCCAGAAGTTCTCCTGAAGGTCTTGCACCCACTCGAAGTACGACACGGTTACGCCGCCGGCGTTCGCGAGAATGTCGGGCAAGACCATAATGCCGCGATCGAAGAGCACGTCGTCGGCATCGGGCAGCGTGGGTCCGTTTGCGGCCTCCGCAACGATTTTGGCTTTGAGTCGCGCGGCGTTTTCGGACGTGATCACCTTCTCGAGTGCGGCCGGCACCAGCACGTCGCAATCGTACTCGAGCACCTCTTTGTTGGTGATTCGGTCGCCGCCCGAGAATCCAACCACCGAACCGGTCTCAAACTTGTGCAGTATCAGTTTGCCGATGTCCAGGCCCTTGGGGCTCGCGACGCCGCCTTGTGAATCCGACACGGCAACGATCGCGTACCCACGCTCCGACATGAGCTCCGCCGCGTGCATTCCCGCGTTTCCGAATCCTTGAATTGCGACCCGCGCACCCTCGGGCGCAAGACCGATCATCTGCGCCGCTTCGTCGACCACGTACAAACAGCCGCGAGCGGTTGCCTTGTCGCGTCCCAGCGAGCCACCGATCGAGATCGGCTTTCCGGTGACGACCGCCGGAACCGAGTGCCCCACATGCATCGAATACGTGTCCATGATCCACGCCATGATCTGCGGCGTGGTGTAGACATCGGGTGCCGGAATGTCTTTCTCGGGCCCGATGATAATCGAAATCTCGCTCGTGAAGCGCCGGGTCATGTTCTCGAGTTCCTGCATCGACATTCCCTTGGGATCGCAGATGACGCCGCCTTTCGCACCTCCAAAGGGGATGTTGACGAGCGCGCACTTCCACGTCATCCACATAGCGAGCGCCTTGACTTCGTCCAGCGACACGTCGGGATGAAAGCGGATGCCGCCCTTGGCGGGGCCTCGCGACATGTTGTGCTGCACGCGATAGCCTCGGAAGATGCGATGGGTCCCGCTGTCCATGCGGGTGGGCACCGAGACTTCCAGCACGCGTTTGGGTTCGCGCAGAAAGCCGTGCGTCGACTCCCGCAGGCCGATGAGTTGCGCCACGTCGTCGAGCTGGCGTTGTGCCATCTCCCACACGTTATCGGATGCTTGGGCCGCCGAGCGGTCAATCGATGAGGCCATACGAAATCCTCCTGGGGCGACTAAGCGCGCCTAGCCACAACTATGCGCTCGTTCGGGAGCGATGCTCCTGCTTTTTCACGAGCGAAAGTTCCTAGCCGGATGCGCCCGCTTCTTGGCGATTACGCTCGCGGGATCGCGCACAGGTTTGGCGCCGATCTACGCGAATGGATCGCGGAAGTCACCCGGAGGGATGCGCGGTGAAATCGTTGCGCAGTAACAAACTTGTCGCTTTGCTCGGAACGACGGCGTACGTACTCGTTCTAGCGATTGCTGCCTTCTTCGCAAACCAGACCACCGCGGCGGCGATCCCCATTTTTGCACAGCGGTATCATCTCTCGTGTGAGACGTGTCACAGCGTTCTGCCCGAACTCAACACCTTTGGTCTGACGTTTCGAGCGCTCGGATATCAGTTGCCGCTGCCTAAGCACGGCACGACCGTCGCGGCGATCCGCTACCAAATGGACTGGGAGGAAACGCCCCCCGCCGGCAATCGGCGCTACACGCCCGGAGGCGCGCTCCTTTCCAACGCCGACATCGGGCGTGTCAGCGCGTTCATTCACTACAACTTCGGTGCCAGCGGCGGACCCGCGGGACTTTTTCTTGGATATCTCGCCACGTACGACGCCCACACGAGCACGCTCTACCGCGCCGGTCTCTTCGAGCTTCCGCTCGCACAATCACCCGGTCAACGCCTCGACGATCTCGCGCCGTACGGCTACTACGACACGCACGTCGGCTTGAACGACCTTTCGCTCTCGTCGCCACGCTGGGGCGTTCAAGTCGAGCGCACCGTCGGCGTAACGCGCATCGATCTCACGGCGGACATCGGCGAGTTCAAGGGCGCAGTCTTTAGCAGCAAGCCAATCCCGACCGGGGAGACTAGCAGCGCCGCGGCCCCGGAACTCGGCCTGTTCGCTCGCGCGCCCGTCATCGGTTCGCTCGAAGCCGGCGGCGAACTTCTCACCGGAACCCGCCGCGTCGTTCGGAGCGGCGGCAATCCGTTCGAGGACGGCTACGCGCGTTACGGCTTGCTCGTTCACGATCGGTTCGCTCGTTTCGACGCGCAAGCCGAACAGTGGTGGGGACGCGATACCGATATCGACGGCTTCGGCAGCTCGCAGCGTTCGAGTGGCGGATACGCGCGCCTGAAGTATTACGTCACCCCGCACGCATACCTCGGGATCCGGTTCGATGTCGCGGCCAACCCCGTTGCCAGACGCGACGTGGTGTATTACGGCGCGTTCCAACTCTTCCCGCAAGTCCGCTTCTTGTTGCAGCAGGTTCAGCCGCTCGGCGGGAGAGGACAGCTGGGCGGCGCGGTGACGGTAGGTTTCCCGTCCCCGGGAAAACTCTAAATAGCGTGCACCGGAATCGTAACCATGGGAACGCTCGCGTCCGGCCATACCTGCAGAAGCAAATCACCACGGGTCGGCGTGAACGCAAAATCGCGCGTTTCACCGATCGTGACGGTTTCGACGGCTGACTCCGCGGTGCGTCGCGCTAGCGGGAGGTCGGCGCCGTCCACGGCGACGGGCTGCCACCGGAGCGTTCGATTCCCGGAGCTGAGCGAGACGATTGCGTTGGTCCAAAACGTGGTCATGTTGATGAAGCGTAACCGCTGGCGAACGCCGGCTCGAACGATCAGTGGCGGCGGCTGGAACGCGCCGTTGACGAAGATCTTCCCCGCGTCAGCGAGCCTATGCGTGGTTGTAATCGTAAAGATGTGATCCGTTGATGGGTCGAACTTTTCGCCGGGTTCCAGCACGATGAGCGGCCCGGCCAGACCCCCGCGCAGCTGGTACACGTCATCCATGTGCGTGTGGTAGATGAACGTACCGGCTCGCGGCGGGACCATGCGCACCTCGAAGATCTGACCCGGAGCGATCATCGGCGCCACCCGATCGCCTTCACCGCTGTAACCGGCCACGCCGTCGTAATAGCTATTTTGCAGTTCCATTCCGTGCCAGTGAACGGCCGTCGGCTCTTTCAGCCGGTTGGTAACGTCAATCGCGACGGAAACGCCACGAGTCAGCACGATCGGCGGCCCGACCGCGCCGGGCTCGGTGGTTGTTTTGCCGCCCTCATCGAGCACGTACCTGAACGAAGGGGCATCCGGCCGATCGTCCGGCGCCGCTTCGACCTGCAGTCCGAGCCGCCGCGAAACCGGCGGTTCTGCAATGACCCGGCCTTTTGGAGAGTGTATCGAGATCCCTAGAATGAGCCCGCCCATGCCCGCATGGCGCAGGAAATCATCGTCCTCCGAATCGCTTATCTTCGGCTGGCCTCTGAGCATGTCGGCGATCGGCAAGTGCCCCATCGTGTGATACGTCAGATGGCAGTGAAAGAGCCAGTTGCCGGCGCGTGTAGCTTGCCACGTCATCGAAAAGGTATGACCGGGCTCGATAAGCTCGGTCACTCGACGATCGCGATCCGCATCGCGTCGGTAGATCGTGTCCGCGACGCCGTCACCGCGTGAATCGACGCGGAAATAGAATCCGTGAAGATGCAGCGGATGCGCGCCCTGGCTAGTGTTGACCCATCGCCAGCGGACGGTCGCCCCCTGAGCATACGAGAGCCGCTCCGTATACGGCCAGGGTCTGCCGTTGATGACGTCCAGTTCGTAATTAAAATCTGGCGCGCCCCGTGCATTCCGAACGTTGATCCATTGCCCGATCACGAAAATTCGATCGTGGGGCTTTCGTTCCGACGAGTTTGGCGGATCGACCACGATCGCGCCGCTCAACTGAGACCCTCTCCTC
>DATKGB010000025.1:0-4429 GCA_035544315.1 Verrucomicrobiia bacterium | reverse complement strand
GAATCGTTGCGAAGGCGGCGACCGCAGGACCCGCTCGAACTCACCGACCGACGTCAGTAGGGCTCCCTCCCGGGAAGCCAGACAGGCGAGGCCGGTGCGGGACACTGTCGAAGCCCGTCGGGTAAAACCGACGGGCTTCGTATTTTCCGCTGCAGCGCTCGCGAACCGCGCGCCGCTCCCGAACCGTTTTCACTCGCTAGACTACATACGACGCATCGCTGTGAATCAAGCGAACGAATCGCACGGATTGAAGCGCGCGAGCGCATCCGAGACGAGGGCTCTGACTTTTTTGCAAAAGCCCGGAGGGCGAATTCCTTTGATCGTTGCAAAAAAGCAGCGCAGCAGGAGGCCCCCAAGGATGGGGGCCGAGGAGCGTCCGAGGGACGGATGCACTCGCGCGCTTCAATCCGTGCGGTTCGTGAGCGCGCTTGCGGTGGAGATCGGGGATAACTCAAGATTTCTGTGGATAGGTTGTGAGCAACTCGATCGACGTATTGCTATGCGAAATTGCGCATGCTAGCATATGGTTACTTCGAGCAATCGAAGGACGATTCACGTGTCGATCGTGATCGGGCGCTGTTGACGAAACCGCCGCGCAAGCGGCGATCTGAGGCTCCGATCGAACGCTTCGGCCGACGTCAGTGGGGTTCCTCACGGAGCCAAACAGGCGAGGACGATGGTGGAGATGCGTCGAGCCCGCCGGGTAAAACCGGCGGGTTTCGCTTTTGTAAGCTACGCGTATTTTGCGGCGATGCCCGTGGCCAGCTCGCGCGCGCGCTCGCGCGCCGATTCGGGTGCGACGATTTCGGCTTGTACGCCCCAACCCAATACCCAGCGGACGAGTTCGTCGGCGTTAGCGACGCGGTAGGTAATCTCGACGCCATCGTCGCGTTGCTCGACGGTGCGATCGGCGACGATTTTGGCCGCCAACGCCGCCTTGGCAACGCGCGGCTCGAAGCGGACCTTCACTTCGCTCGCGACGCCGCTGGAAAGCACGCCGGAAATCGTACTGGCCGCATACGCCTCGACATCGAAATCGCTGGGTTTGATAAATGTCCGCGCGAGGACTTGCGCGTCTTCGACGCTGTCGACGGCGAACGTCCGCATGTCCTTACGTGCGTGATCGAACGCCACGCAGTAGACCCGTCCGCCGCTCACGACGAACCCGTATGGGTCGACCGTCCGCTGCGTCGCGCGGCTCTCTTTGTCGCTATAGGTAAACGCGGCACTGCGCGAAGAACGCTCGGCCGCCGAGAGCAGTTCGAAGACCCGCTCGCCTTGCTCGCCCAATTCGATCCCGCTGAGCCTGAAGGCCAACGGCGAACGCTTCGAGACCCGCTCCTTGGCGCCGCGCGACGAGCCAACCAGCTTGTCGGTAATGCCGCCGATATACGCGCCGATCGTTCCGCCTAGACTCGCGCCCAGCGAACGCATCGCGACCAATCCAAAAAGCTCGTCGCCGTCGAGTTCCAAGCGCTTGAGGCTGTAGCCGTCGGCGAAACGATAGGCGTTGGCGGTGCGATCGAAATACCACGGGAACTCGGCGTCGGCCAAGACCGCAAGATAGCGGCGCAGGCTACGCGTACTGGGGCTCCGGCCGTCCTCGGCGATGCGCTCTTTGAGCGCCTCGAACGAGTGCCGCCCTTCGTCGATGGCATTAAGGAGCCTGACCAGCAGTACGATCTTGGGCTCGGTGGTACGTTCGATCGCCGGAACCTCCGCGAGATAAGGGGTTTATCTCCGCAGACTACCATGCCGAAGGCCACCCGTGTGCCAATTATACGGCGCAGCGAATCAATTTTCAATCAAAGGCGCGAGAAGCGCGGTTAGGTCGTGGCGTGCTCTTGTTGGGGCGGGGCGGCGGGCGGTTCGAGCGACGGGATTTTGCTGAACTTGAGTTTGTCGGGTGCGTCGGGATCGATATCCGCGAGCACGTGATCTCCGGCCACGAAGTTGCCTTTGAGCATTTCTTCGGCCAACTCGTCTTCGACATTGCGCTGGATCGCCCGGCGCAACGGCCGTGCGCCGTACTGCGGGTCCCAGCCTTTTTGGGCTAACGACGCCTTAGCGGCCTCGGTAACCCGCAGGTGCATGTCCTGCGCTTTGACCTCGCGCATGACTTTCTCGAGCTCCAGACCGACGATCTGTTCGATTTGCGGTTTGGTCAGTTGGTGGAAGACGACGACTTCGTCGACGCGGTTGAGGAACTCCGGCCTGAACGTGTGCTTGACTTCCTCAAGCACTTTGTTTTTCATCCGCTCGTAATTCTTGGCGTCATCTTCGTCCAGATTCTTTTGCAAACGGAAGCCGATATCGGTGGTGGTCTGCATCCCGGTCGCGCCGACGTTGGAGGTCATGACGATCACGCAATTTTTGAAGTCGACTTGGCGACCTTGCGAGTCGGTCAGACGCCCGTCGTCCAGAACTTGCAGCAGCAAGTTGAAGACGTCGGGGTGCGCCTTCTCGATCTCGTCGAGCAGCACGACCGAGTAGGGACGGCGACGCACCGCTTCGGTGAGCTGACCGCCCTCTTCGTAGCCGACGTATCCCGGAGGCGCGCCAACTAGACGCGAAACCGAGTACTTCTCCATATACTCCGACATGTCGATGCGGATCATCGACTCGTCGTCGTCAAACAAGAACTCCGCGACGCTGCGAGCGACTTCAGTCTTACCGACGCCGGTCGGTCCCAAGAAAATGAACGAGCCGATCGGGCGACTGGGATTCTTGAGGCCGGCGCGCGAGCGACGGATGGCGCGCGTGATGACCTCGATCGCTTCGTCTTGACCGACGATCCGCTCGTGAAGCGACTCTTTCATGTTGAGCAGCTTGAGCGTTTCGGCTTGCGCGAGACGGCTGACGGGAATCTTGGTCCACGCCGACACGATCGTCGCGATGTCTTCTTCGGTAACTTCAATCGGGCGATCGCCTTGCGCCGCGCGCTTGGCCTGCCATTCTTGTTCCAATTTCGATTTCTCGGTGCGCAGCGATTCCTCGCGATCGCGAAGGTCCGACGCCTTTTCGAATTCTGAGTTCTTGACCACGCTCTCGCGTTCGCCCGCGATCTTGCGCAATTGCGCGTCGAGTTCGCGAACCGCCGGCGGTGCCAGCGTCGCTTGCAAGCGCACCCGGGATGAAGCCTCGTCGATCAGGTCGACGGCTTTGTCGGGTAAGAAACGGTCGGTGATGTACCGATCGCTCAAGCGGGCCGCAGCGGCCAGAGCTTGGTCGGTGATCTTCACCTTATGATGCTGCTCGTACCGTTCGCGCAAGCCTTTGAGAATTTCGATCGTCTCCTCGATGCTCGGTTCGCCGACGATCACCGGTTGGAAGCGGCGCTCGAGCGCCGAGTCTTTCTCGATGTGCTTGCGGAATTCGTTGAGCGTGGTGGCGCCGATGCATTGCAGTTCGCCGCGTGCGAGCGCGGGTTTAATGATGTTACTGGCGTCTATGGCGCCTTCGGCCGCACCCGCGCCGACGAGCGTGTGCAGTTCGTCGATGAACAACACGATTTCACCGGCCGCACCGCGGATTTCATCCATCACGCGCTTCATGCGCTCCTCGAATTCACCGCGATACTTGGTGCCCGCAACCAGGCCCGCGAGATCCAGGGTGATCACGCGCTTGTCGCGCAGCGGTTCGGGGATATCGCCGGTAATGACGCGTTGGGCCAATCCTTCGGCGATCGCGGTCTTGCCGACGCCGGGCTCGCCGATGAGCGCGGGATTATTCTTGGTGCGACGCGCGAGAATTTGAATGACGCGTTCGATTTCGTTGTTGCGTCCGATCACCGGGTCAAGTTTATTCTCGCGAGCCAACTGCGTGAGATCGCGGCCGTAAGCGTCCAAGGTGGGCGTCTTGGATTTGCCCTTGGGCGCGGGCGGCTGCCCTTCGGCACCCAGCAGCGAGGTCGTCTGCACGCGAACTTTGGCCGGGTCGACGCCCAGGTTGGTCAGCACGCGCGCGGCCACGCCTTCGCCTTCGCGAATCAGGCCCAACAGCAAATGCTCGGTGCCGATGTAATTGTGGTTGAGTTGACGAGCCTCTTCAAAGGCCAGTTCGATCACGCGCTTGGCGCGCGGCGTAAAGACCATCTCCTGTTGAACGGTCTGGCCGCCGCGCCCGACGATCGCTTCGACTTCTTGGCGCACTTTGGCCAAGTTGACGCCGAGCGACTCGAGCACTTTGGCAGCCAGGCTTTCGCCCTCGGAAATGATCCCAAGCAGAATGTGCTCGGTTCCAATGTAGTTGTTACCGAGGCGCTGGGCCTCTTCTTGTGCCAAAACGATGCTGCGCCTGGCTCGCTCGGTAAACGGTTCCCACATGGACATGAGTTGAAATTTTCCCTCCGGTCGGCTCGTTCTGTACCGTTACTACCTGCTTCGACCCCGAAGAGTTGCCAACTTGCCGCTAGAACGTAAAGCGCAAA
>DATKGB010000024.1:0-3525 GCA_035544315.1 Verrucomicrobiia bacterium | reverse complement strand
GGAGGGGGTCACCCCCCGCCCTCGCTCGGCGGCCATGCGCGCCAGACTATGGCGCGCCTTCGCTGACGTTGGCGTCGCCGAAGATGCGGGCGAGTTCGGCGCGTAGACGTGTGTCGGCGGAGATCGTTCGGGTCATGCGTTGCGAGCGCGTTCCCGCGTGCATGACGAGCGGCGTCTCGCCGGGCCATTCGTCTAGAAGCGAGGCCAAGCGGTCGACGTGCTCCCGTTTGGTAACGGTGACGTGCCAGCCGCGCGGAGTCGGCGGCACGGATGCGCGCGCCGGTCTTTCGAACGGGACGACCTCGTTTACGATCACCGAGAGTTCCACCGGGGTCTCTTCTCCCGGTACGCTCCCGGGCCGCTCGCGAAAACGCAGTCGGCCCTTAATCGTCAGGATTCGATCGGTTTCGAAGTGGGCTTGAACGGTCGCGTACAATTTGGCAAAGACGATGACGTCCACGCTGGCGCTCATGTCTTCGAATTGCGCGATCAGGATCTGCTGTCCGGCTTTGGTCAGGGTGCGTCGCGCCGACGTCACGATGCCCGCGATCGTCACCGGCGCGTCGTCGCCGGCTTCGCGCAGTGCCTTGATCGGGATCGCACCGCCGCGCAACAGCACGTCGGCGACATCGGATAGCGGGTGGCCGGAGACGTAGATGCCCAGCGTCTCCTTCTCCCATTGCAGCTGCTCGGCGTTGGACGGCGTCGGCGCGTAAGGCAAGACCGGTGCGAGGGACGGATCGGCTTGGCCGACGGTTCCGAACAGCGAGAACTGGCCGGCCTCGGCGTCGCGGGTCGCGCGCGTCGCAATCTCGAGCGCGCCGTCGAGCGCGGCGAGCTTCTGCGCGCGATTCCCCGGCAAGCCGTCCAACGCGCCGCATTTGATCGATGCCTCGAAAACGCGCCGATTAACTTGTCTGCCATCGACGCGACGAGCCAGATCGAAGAGATCGATAAAGCGTCCGTCGCGCTCGCGCGCGGCGATAATCGAATCGACCGCGCTGGCGCCGACGCCTTTGACTGCCGCTAACCCAAAGCGAATATGCCCGTCCACGACGGCAAAGTCGGTCAGCGATTCGTTGACGTCCGGCGGCAAGACGACGATGCCCATTTTCTTGGCCTCATCGATGTATTCCACGAGCTTGTCGGTTCGATCGCGAACCGAGGTCATCAACGCCGACAGATATTGCAGCGGGTGATTGGCTTTGAGATAGGCGGTTTGATAGGCGACCCAGCCATAGGCGGCCGCATGCGCCTTGTTAAAGCCGTAACCCGCGAACGGCTCGACGAAAGCAAATATCTGCTCCGCCAAATCCTTGCTGACCCCCGACGTGACGATCGCGCCATCGATGAATTTCTGGCGATAAGCCGGAATCTTCTCCTTCTGTTTTTTCCCCATGACTTGGCGCAGTTCGTCGGCTTCTCCCAGCGTAAACCCGGCAACGTCTCGTGCGATCTGCATGACCTGTTCTTGGTAACACGCAACCGAATATGTCTCTGCTAGGATCGGCTCGAGTTTGGGGTGCAGATACTTGGGTTTCGTGCGGCCGTGCTTGTTGCTGATGAACTGCGGGATCCAATCCATCGGGCCCGGACGGTAGAGGGCGACCAATGCGATGATGTCGTCCAAGCGAGAAGGTTTCAGCTCGATACAAACGCGCTTCATCCCGTCGGACTCCAACTGAAAAACGCCCATCGTCTCGCCGCGGCTTAGCATATCGTAGGTTTTGGCGTCGTCATCGCTAACGCTATCGAGGTCGAACGTTGGATCGACCGTGCGCCGAATCTCCTTGACCGCGGCGCTCATCACCGTGAGGTTGCGCAAGCCCAGGAAATCCATCTTAAGCAGGCCGATCTTTTCAACCCATTCCATGTCGTACTGCGTGTTGACGCCGCCGTCGCCGAACTTGACCAACGGTGCGTAATCCATCAGCGGCTCTGCAGAGATCACCACTCCTGCGGCGTGCGTCCCGGCGTTGCGCGCCAGGCCCTCGATGTCTTTGGCCGTGTCCAGCAGCTTACGCAGGTCGGGGCGCGATGCATAGATGATTTTGAGTTCGGAGATCTGCTCGACCGCCTGCTCGATGGTCATGCCCGTCGGGCCCGACGGAATCAACTTGGCGACACGATCGACTTCGGGCAACGGTATGGCCAGCGCGCGGCCGGCGTCGCGCACGGCGGCGCGCGCGGCCATCGTTCCGAACGTCACGATCTGCGCGACTCGCTCCTTCCCGTACTTCTGCGTGACGTAAGCGATCACTTCGTCGCGTCGTTCCACGCAGAAATCCGTATCGATATCGGGCATCGAGATGCGGTCGGGATTGAGAAACCGTTCGAAAAACAGATTGAACTTGATCGGATCGAGGTCGGTGATCCGCAACGCGTACGAAACGACCGAACCGACCGCCGAGCCGCGCCCCGGACCGACCGGTATGCCGTGGTCGCGGGCGTACTTGATAAAATCCCAAACGATTAGGAAATAGGATGCAAAGCCCATCGTGGTGATCACGTCGAGTTCGTAATTGAGCCGCTCGCGCAAGGAGGCGTCGCCGGCCGCGCGATCCTCGCCGTAACGTTGGATCAGGCCCTTTTCGCACAGCTCGCGCAGGTACGACTCGGCGGTCTTTTCGTCGAGCATCGATTCCTGCGGCACTGGATATTGCGGCAGGTGAAAAATCCGTTCGGGGATCTTGATGTCGATGCGGTCGGCGATCTTGACCGTGTTCTCGCACGCCTCGGGCAGATCGGCCCACGTTTCGTACATTTCCTGCGCCGACTTGAGGTAAAACTGGTCGGAGTAGAACTTCATCCGCGTGGTGTCGGCCACGGTCTTGCCCGTGCCGATGCAAAGCAGCACGTCGTGCGTGGGCGCGTCGCGACGATCCAGGTAGTGCGAGTCGTTGGTCGCCACGATCGGGACGTTCAACTCGCCCGCGATTTTGATCAGACCCTCGTTGATAATCGCCTCCTCGGGCATTCCGTGGCGCATGACTTCGATGTAGAAGCGATCGCCAAAGATATCGACGTACGTCTTGGCGTTCTTGCGCGCGGTCTCGTAGTCGTTCTTGAGCAGCGGCGCGGCGACCAACCCCGACATGCAGCCCGAAAGGACGATCAGACCGTCGTGGTGTTGGGCGAGCAAATCCAAATCGATGCGCGGCTTGTAATAGTAGCCTTCCAGAAAACCCTTGGAGATCAATGCGGTCAGGTTGCGGTAACCCACCAAATCGGCGGCCAGCAGCGTGACGTGCGCTTCTTCGCGCACGCTGCGATCGAAACGCCCGCGCGGCGCGATATAGGCCTCACACCCGATGATCGGCGTGACCTGATGCTCGCGCGCCGAATAATAAAATTCCATCGCACCGTACATCACGCCGTGGTCGGTCAGCGCGACTGCCGGCGACCCGCTTTCGGCGGCGCGGCGAACCAACGGATCGACCCGGCAAGCGCCGTCGAGCAACGAATATTCGGAGTGAACGTGGAGATGGACGAACTGGCCGGTGGACATTGCCCTTTCTTCTCCCC
>DATKGB010000023.1:0-10212 GCA_035544315.1 Verrucomicrobiia bacterium | reverse complement strand
GGGGAGGCTGCTGAATTTATGATTTTTAACCAGCAAATTCATGCGGGTAAACCTCCGCGATCTTGATGCCGCACTATTCGGCCGAATTTTCAATCTTCTCAAAGCCACCCACCCCAAGGACCTATTCAGGGCAGCCAGCCGCGGTCCAGGGTGAGAGATTTGCGAAGGGTTTGGCGAAAAAAAGAATGGGACCTTTAGCGCGCATTTGCTTGGTCGTCACACACCCTTTAGAGCAGAATGGGCAAGCGGCGCCGAAGCTGGGCCGTATGACGGGCGGAATCTTTGGCTTGCCCCGTTGGCTCACGGGCGTTACCGCGCTGGTTGCAATCTATTGCGCGGTGATGCTGGCTGCAGCACTCTGGATGCCGCACGAGCTGGACTGGGTCGTCTACGAGTGGGTCAGCGTCAGCAATCCTCCGACCTTTTCCGACAACGTGCGAATCGTCGACGTTCCCTGGGACCGTGAAGATGTGGCTGCAAACCGTCGCTACGTGACCAGCTTCCTGGGCGGCATTCTCGGTCGGCGTCAGACACCCAGCGCCGTTATTTTCGACATTCAGTTTATTCGCTGTCAGACTAAGCCGTGCGGCGCAGTTATGGATACGGCACGGGCAAGGCTGGTAGCGACCATACGCGCCGCAACCAAACAGTTTGCGGTGTATGCGACCGAAGAGGTATCGCCCGAGCGCGGAAGCGACGAAGTTACTACGCCGCGCGACCCTCACGATCCGCTTATTTACGGCGCGCTCAGTGGTGCGGGGCACACCGTTCTGCCGCTTCCTTTTCCACAGGCGCGGGTCGCATTTTACCGCCGCTGTTACGCCGACGTTCCATTTCTTGCCGACGATGGCGTTACGGTCGCCGGTCACGAGAACATTTGGTCGATGGCGGATCGGGTGCTCATTCCAGCGGACAAGTTTCTCGGTTTGGCATGTGACACGAGCCACGTTGCGGTTCGGTTGGGTCCGAAGTTCGCGGGCGCGGATCCGCATGTCGCTGCAGTAACCAAGGTGCAGGACCTAAATAACAAATATGTGATCGTCGGAACGCTGGCCGTGGACAGACCTGCAGAGGCGGACAGGAGCGGGCCCGAGATCCTTGGGTGGGCGCTGAGCAATGCACTTGAGTCAAGTTCGCGGGTTCCCGGGGCGACGTCGTATGCGACGATTCCGCAAAACGGCGTGCTCCTGCTCTTAATCCCGGCCTTTTCCGGCGTTGCCGTCATAATCTTTATGGCTGCGTTTTATGGTTTGAGACGAGCGCGACTGAAAAAGTTACGCTACGGATTGCCGTGGATTGCCGCAGGCATTGCGGCGATCGTCTCGTTGGGGCTCTTCGTCGGGTTTGAAGCCTGGATGCTGTATTTTCACGAAATCCAGCCTCAAGTCGCCCTGATTGCAATGGGCATCGTCCTCGCGTCCGGCTTAAGCGGAATTCGCGGCTCGCAGACCGTGCTCGAAGATGCCAATGCCCCGGACATGCAGCGCGTTGAGAAATACGATCACGATGTCTTTATCAGCTACGCGCACGAGGACCTCGCGTGGGTTGTCGAGCACGTTTATATGCCGTTCAAGAATGCGCGCTTGTCGAACGGAAAACCGTTGCAGATTTTCTTCGATACGGATTCGATTCCGGGGGGCGCCGCCTGGCAGGATAACATCTGCATCGCGATGGACGCGAGCAAAGTCATTCTGCTGGTTTACTCCGAAACGTATTTCGCGCGACCGTACTGCAAATTCGAGGCGCGTCGCGCGCTACGCAAATGGATTACCGAAGGGCCGGAAACCGGCTGCGTGTTGCCCGTGGTTCGCGGGAATCCGAACGTCCCGGCTTGGATAAGCGATATCCAGCACGCCAGCGTTGACGAACGTCCCGACCTCGTAGAGGGCTACGTCAATGAAGTCGTAGAACGTCTTTCCCGTTCGGCCGGCACTACGTCCGGGCCAGCTTCTCCGACGGATTCCGCAACGTGAGCAATTGTCGGATCGCGGTCGCACTTGGACTGGTGCTCGTCGCGCTGGCCCCGCTTCGCGCGCATGCCGAAGCGCGCGCGCACAGCGTGGGGCAGATTCTCGTTGACGGCAAACGGGTTGCATCCATCTCGGGCGTACGGATTACGCCGCGTGGGGGCAAGGCAGAGTCGAGCGTTCGGCAAGGCGAGATAATCGCGGATGGCACGCGCGTCGATGTGCCCGTTGGCGTTACGCTCATTCTGATCTCCACCGGCGGCAAAAGTACGATCACGCTGGAACCAGGCGCGAGCGTTACGCTGCTGAGCACCCGCTCGGGCGAAGAAGTGTCGCAGTCCGCCGGCAAGGCGATCTACAGCGTCATCCCGCGAGCGCTCGATTTCTTTCGGGTGTTGACCGGCGAGGTGATCAAGGCATCCGTTGACGGCACCGTCTTTTCGGTGCAATCGGGCGGCGGCACGGTGACGTTTCGAGCGATCCAACGATCGGTTTCCATCCAGACGACCGGCTTGCTCAGAATCGGCGAGCACGTGAAGAAAGTTTCGCTTATCGATGTCATTTCACCAACCTTCCGTCCGGCGATAAGCTACAAGCCAAGCGGAACGTGGTTTCTTGCGAAGTTCGAGAACTTTGCCCAAGCCGAGGCGTACTATCGGCGACAGCTCGCAGCGGCGCGCAAATCTGGGGACTCCTACGCAATAAGTGCGGCGCTCTTAAATCTCGGGAACATCCAGGAGCATCTCGGGAGCTACGCCGACGCGCTCGCATCCGGCCAAGAAGCGCTGGCACTCTACCGCCGGCTCGGTGACCGCGAAAACGAGGCCAACGGGCTTCTGAATATCGGCCTCGTCGAATACAATCTCAGCCGGTATCCGGACGCCCTCGCGTCGCATCGGGCGGCGTTGGCGCTCTATTCCCGGCTCGGTGACCGCGACGGCGAAGCCGACGCGCTCAGTAACATCGGCCTCATCCAACAAGTTCTCAGCCGCTATTCTGAGGCGCTTACATCCTATCAAGCGGCGCTAGCGCTCTTCCGGAAACTCGGCGACCGCCACGGTGAAGCTGGGGCGCTTGGAAACATCGGCAACGTCCAAAACGACCTCAGCCGCTATCCGGACGCCCTCGCATCCGGTCAAGCGGCGCTGGCGCTCGACCGTCAGCTCGGCGACCGCGATGGCGAGGCCAACGGGCTCGGTAACATCGGCAACGTCCAAGAGCATCTCAGCCGGTATTCGGACGCGCTCGCGTCGCATCAAGCGGCGCTGACGCTCGACCGCCAGCTCGGCGATCGCGTTGGCGAGGCCAACGACCTCGGTAACATCGGCAATGTCCAACAAGATCTCAGCCGCTATTCGGATGCGCTCGCATTCCATCAAGCGGCGCTGACGCTCTTCCGGAAACTCGGCGACCGCGATCGCGAGGCTATCGTGCTCGATAACATCGGCACCGTCCAACAAGATCTCAGCCGGTATCCGGATGCGCTCGTATCCCATCAAGCGGCGCTGATGCTCTTCCGCCAAATCGGCGACCTCGACGGCGAGGCGGTAGCGCTCGATAGCATCGGCATCGTCCAGGAGCGTCTCGGCGGCTACGCCGACGCGCTAACATCCCATCAAGAGGCGATGGCGCTCTACCGGAAACTCGGCGATCGCGATAACGAGGCCGGTGCGCTCACCTACATCGGAACCGTGCAAGACGATCTCGGCAACTATTCAGAGGCGCTGGCATCGCATCAAGCGGCGCTGGCGCTCGTCCGCCAGGTAGGCGACCTCGACGGCGAGGCCATCGTGCTTGACAACATCGGCATCGCCCAAAAGCATCTCGGCCGGTATTCCGAGGCGCTTGCATCCCATCAAGCAGCGCTCGCACTCTTTCGCCAGGTCAGCGACCGCGACGGCGAGGCCAACGCGATTGATAACGCTGGCATCGTCCAATCGCATCTCAGCGACTATTCGGCGGCGCTCGCATCCGTTCAAGCGGCGCTGGCACTGTTCCGCCAACTCGGCGACCGCGACGGCGAGGCGAATGCGCTTAATAACATCGGCATCGTGCAAGACGACGTCGGCAGCTATTCCGACGCGCTGGCATCGCATCAGGCGGCGCTGGCGCTCTTTGGGCAGCTGAGCGATCGCGAAGGCCAGGCCGGCGCGTTCGAGGGCGTGGGTTTGTCTGAGTGGCACCTCGGTGCATTCGACGCTGCACTGAGTGCGTATACACAATCGCTGGCCCTCTATCAGCAGCTCGGCAAAAATGCAGACGTGACGCGCGTGACCGCCAACATCAAGCTCGTTCAAGCCAAGCAACCGCCGCCGAAATGACGGGTCGAATTGCGCCGTTGCTTATGGCGGCTGTCGCGTTCGCGATTCCGTTGAGCGTGCATGCCGAAACGCGTGCGCACAGCGTGGGGCAGATTCTCATTGACGGCAAACGGGCTGCGGCGGTTTCGGGCGTGCGGGTTACGCCGCGTGGGGGCAATGCTGAAACGAGGGTTCGGCAAGGCGAGGCAATCGCGGACGGCACGCGCATCGATGTGCCCGTCGGCGTTACGCTCATTCTGGTCTCGACCGGCGCAAAAAGCACGATCACGCTGGAACCGGGCGCGAGCGTCACGCTGCTGAGCACCGGCTCGGGTGAAGAGGTTTCGCAGTCCGCCGGCAAGGCGATCTACAGCGTCATTCCGCGAGCGCTCGATTTCTTTCGGGTGTTGACCGGCGAGGTGATCACGGCATCCGTCAACGGCACCGTCTTTTCGGTGCAATCGGGCGGCGGTACGGTAACGTTTCGAGCGATCCAACGATCGGTTTCCATTGAGACGACCGGCTTGCTCAGAATCGGCGAGCACGTGAAGAAGGTTTCGCTCATCGACGTCATTTCACCGACGTTCCGTTCGGAGGCGAGCTACAAGCCCAGCGGAACGTGGTTTCTTGCGAAGTTCGAGAACTTTGCGCAAGCCGAGGCGTACTATCAGCAACGCCTTGCTGCGGCGCGCAAATCCGGGGATTCCTACGCAATAAGCGCGGCGCTCTTAAATCTGGGCAACGTCCAAGAGGATCTCAGCCGCTATCCGAGCGCGCTCGGATCCGATCGAGCAGCCAGCGCGCTCTATCGCCAGCTCGGCGATCGCGACGGCGAGGCCACGGCGCTTGGCAACATCGGGAACGTCCAATATCATCTCAGCCGCTATCCGGACGCGCTCGTATCGCAACAGGGGGCGCTCGCGGCCTTCCGCCAGCTCGGCGACCGCGACGGCGAAGGTCGTGCGTTCATGAACATCGGCAACGTCCAAGAGAGTCTCAGCCGGTATCCGGACGCGCTCGTATCGCATCAGGCGGGGCTGGCGCTGTTCCGCCAGCTCGGCGACCGCGACGGCGAGGCGCGCGCGCTCGTAAACATCGGCAACGTCCAAAGCGACCTCAGCCGGTATTCCGACGCGCTCGCATCGCATCGAGGGGCGCTGGCGCTTTTTCGCCAGCTGGACGATCGCGATGGCGAGGCTTTTGCGCTCATGAACATTGGCGGCGTCCAAGGAGCGGGGCTGAGTCGTTATGCGGAGGAGCTCGCATCGTGTCGGGCGGCGCTGGCGCTCTTTCGCCAGCTCGGCGACCGCTTCGGCGAGGCTAGGGCGCTCGATTCCATCGGCTTTGCCCAGAAGAATCTCAGCCGCTATTCAGAAGCGCTGGCATCGCATCGGGCGGCCCTGATGCTCTCCCGTCAAATCGGCGACCGCGATGGCGAGGCTCGCGCGCTCACGAACATCGGGAACGTCGAAAAGCATCTGGGCCGCTACGTCGACGCCCTCGCGTCACATCAGGCGGCGCTGACGCTTGACCGCCAGCTCGGCGATCGCGACGGCGAGGCCATAGCCCTCATGAACATCGGCAGCATTCAAGGGGCGCTCGGCCGATATTCGGACGGGCTCGCATCGCATCAAGGAGCGCTCGCGCTTTTCCGCCAGCTTGGCGATCGCGATGACGAGGCGAGGGCGCTTGGCAACATCGGCTACGATCAAAACCAGCTCAGCCTTTACGTGGAGGCGCTCGCATCGCATCAGGCGGCGCTGGCGCTCTTCCACCAGCTCGGCGACCGTGACGGTGAGGCCACCGCGCTTGATAACGTCGGCAGCGTCCAAGAGAATCTCAGTCGCTACGCCGACGCGCTTGCATCGTATCAGGCGGCGCTCGCACTCTATCGCGATCTCGGCGACCGCGATGGCGAGGCCGGTGCGCTCGACAGCGTCGGCACCGTGCAAGACGAACTCGGCAGCTATTCGGAGGCGCTGGCATCGCATCAAGCGGCGCTGGCGCTCTTGCGGAAACTCGGCGACCGCGACGGTGAGGCGAATGCTCTTGATAACATCGGCATCGCCCAAGGGCATCTCGGCAGCTATTCCGACGCGCTGGCCTCGCATCAGGCGGCGCTGGCGCTCTTTGGGCAGTTGAGCGACCGCGAAGGCCAGGCCGGCGCGTTCGAGGGCGTGGGTTTGTCTGAGTGGCACCTGGGTGCATTCGACGCTGCGCTGAGTGCGTATACACAATCGCTGGCCCTGTATCAGCTGCTCGGCAAGGATGCAGACGTGACGCGCGTGGCCGGCAACATCAAGCTTGTCGAAGCCAAGCAACCGCCACCGAAGTGACGGAAGCCGTGCGGCGCGTGCATGCGATTGCGGGCGGGGCAGGCATGAAAAAACGCCGATGAATCGACGTTCTTTTATATGGTGGGCGGTATTGGGATTGAACCAATGACCCCTTCCGTGTCAGGGAAGTGCTCTCCCACTGAGCTAACCGCCCTGGGACCTCGGGGAGTATAGCAGAGCCTCCCGCGAGGGTCAAAGGGTTTTCTCCCCGACGCGGTCAGCCCTGCGGATGCTTCGCGCTTAGCGCGATGCCTTTGAGGGAACGTATCGCCCAACGGGCGTCAATTGGCGCCTACGTTTTTAAGGAAGAGGCAATCCATGGCAGCACGCAAGAAGGCAAAGAAGGCGGCGGCACCGCGCAAGAAGTCATCGGCGATCAAGAAGACCGTTAAGCGCGGGAAGTCCGGTTTGAAAAAAGCCGCCGGCGCGACCAAGAAGGCAGCCGGTACGGTGCGTAAGGTCAGTCACACCGCCCGGGAAGTAAGCGTCGTCGTCGAAGCGGGCGCGGCCGCGGTGGAACAATTCGCGGGTTCGCTCGAAAAAGGCGGATCGCGCAAGAAGGGTTCGGCAAAGAAAACTTCGGCCAAGAAACGCAGCGCCAAGAAGAGTTCTGCAAAGAAGCGTTGACCGCAGCGTTGCGCGAGCGAGTCGCCGAGGCGGCTCGCCGGATGTCCGCGTTGTTGGTCTCCGACCTCAGCCTAGAGGATGTCTTTGCCTCTTTCTGCGAATTGCTGGGCTCGTTCGTCGGGGCCAACGCGATCTCGGTGGTGTTGCGCGACGGCGACGCATGGGTACGTTTGAGTTTTGACGGCGAGCGCGTCAAGCGAGAGGCCGGCGTCAATCTTCCTTACAACGATCCGACCGTTGCGACCGTGGCGTTCGGCCGAACGATGATCGAGGTCGACCCGGCGCGCTTCTCGATGCCGCTGGCGGTCGGCGATGAAATCGTCGGTGCGGTCTTCATTCGTGCCGATTCACTCGCTCGATTCGACGATTCCGATGCCGCTTTGGTCGAATCGCTGGCGCCGTATTTGGCCGTCGCGATCCGCCAGCGCTGGCTGCTCGAATCGGTGGCACGCGAACGCTTCCGTGCCGAACACGACGAGTTGACCAATCTTCCGAATCGCACGCTGTTCACCGAACGTCTGGAGCGCGCGCTGGTGCGCGCGCATCGCAGCGGCGGTCACGTCGGCGTGCTATACGTTGACTTGGACGGCTTCAAACCGATCAACGACAAATACGGCCACGAGGCCGGCGATGCCGTGTTGCGCGTGGTCGCTCGGCGATTGCGTCGTGCGATTCGCGAAACCGATACGGCGGCACGGCTAGGAGGCGACGAGTTCGGAGTCGTCTTGGAAGACGTGCGCGATGATGAAGTTGCCGCGGAGATCTCCGACAAAGCTGTGACAACCATCTCCAAGCCGATGCGCTGGGAACAACAGTTGCTGTGCGTCGGCGCGAGCGTGGGCCGCAGCATTTCGCCGCAGGACGGCACGAGCGCCGCAGCACTCGTGCGGCGTGCCGACGGGCGCATGTATCGGGGCAAACGCGCGCGTCGCGTTTAAGAAAACTCGTTTTGCGGGCCGGCCTGAAAGGCTGCGATCGCCTCGCGCCATTCCGGCGGCACAACGATCGTACGATTGTTGACGAAGTCGAACGCCACGACGGTGGTCGTTCCGTGGGCCGACCGATGACCGGCGTCTTCACTCCACACTTCGTAGGCAAAGTCGAACGACTTGGTGCCGATCCGTGGAATCGAGCACCCAACCACGATACGTTCGCGGAACGAGAGCTGGCGCTCGTACGTGAACGCGATGTTGGCTTGAATCATGCCGCGCTCGCCGTTGATCGCCGACCCCATGACGCGCAGAAAGTATTCCGCTCGTACGGTCTCCAACCACCGAATGTAGGCGACGTTGTTGACGTGTTGCATCATATCGATGTCCGCGAACGGGACGCTGAACCGGGTGATGAGCGGAAAGCCTTCGAGCATGTGCGATCCTTCGACGCCGGGCGGGTCGGGACCGGGCGTCCTTCGACAAGCTCAGGATGACATCGGGGCACTCATACGTCGTCGCTGGACAAGCGGGGTCGCGGTAGGATAACATACCGTCTTGTCCAATGGTGGACGGCCGTCAAGGTGGTGCCCTCGGGCGCGTAGCTCAGTGGGAGAGCATCCGCTTCACACGCGGGGGGTCGTTGGTTCAATCCCAACCGTGCCCACATTTCCCAGGAGGGGAAGGTGCCGCGAAGCGCAAGGATGCGCGAGAGCGGCCATCATGGCGCTGTAGCTCAGTTGGTTAGAGCGCCTCCCTGTCACGGAGGAGGTCGACGGTTCGAGCCCGTTCAGCGTCGCCAGTGTGATCGAGCGCATCGTGTGAAAGCACGGTGCGCTCGCCAATTTGTGACATCGATCGCATACGTCACGCATCGCATCCGCCGGCCATTGTGCCGGTATGAACGCACGACGCAATCGGGTCCTCACGTGGGCGCTAGCGCTCTCGCTTGCCGCTCACGCAGTCTTGCTCTATTTTGTGCAGAGCCTGAAGTACACGGAAGCCGCCCCGGCTCCGCTACCACCGACAACAATCAAGATTATCGCAATGGTGCCGCCGACGGCACCGCCGCCGACTCCGACGCCTGAGCCGGAAGTCGTCCCGCCGGAGCCCGCGCAAAAAACGGACTCGATAGCGGTCGCCCCACCGGTGCTCCCGCCGCAAAGAAATTCACAAGTCGGGCCGCCAGCGGGGCCGCCGGGACCTGACGTGCTCCCGGGTAGCGAGCCACCCATCCCCACGATCGCTCCGGGGCCCTCGTGTTCGGACGACAACATGGTCGCGCGAGCCGTCAATCCGGTCGTTCCGGAAGAGCCGGCGGTCGCGCAAGAAGAAGGGCTGAGCGGCACGACGCTTGTTAAAGTTGATCTCGATCCTGCGGGGGCGGTGACGGGCGTCTCTATCTACCGGAGTTCTGGTTCGTCGGCGCTCGACGCGGCAGCAGAGGCCGCCGCTCGTCAGACCAACTACAAACCGGAGCTGCGCGATTGCGAACCGGTCGCCGGAGCATACATCTTCGCGGCGAATTTCCAGTAAGACGCCTTAGTACAAACGGCCACCGTTGGGAACGTCGAGGTCCGGACGCACCAGCACGACGTTCCCCTGCGCGTCGGGAACGCCAAGCACAAGCGCTTCGCTGGTAAAGCCCGCAATACTTTTGAACGGAAGGTTGACGACGGCCAGTACGCGCGTACCGACGAGTTCGTCGATTGCATAAAGCGCGGTGATCTGCGCGCTGGATCGTTTGATCCCGATCTCCGCACCGAAATCGACGGTTAGTTTGTAGGCCGGCTTACGCGCTTGCGGGAAGAGTTCGGCGGCAAGAATCGTTCCGACCCGAATATCGATCGCGCAGAAGGCCGAGAAGACGTCAGTTGCTTCCATCGAGCTCTCGATTCGTGTGACAGGGGACGGCGCCTGCGCGACGAAACGAGCGCGGTCGCCGACATGCCAAGGTAGCTCAGTTGGTAGAGCACGCGCCTGAAAAGTGCGGTGTCGCCGGTTCGATCCCGGCCCTTGGCACCATAAAGCTACACCGATCCCGCTGCTTCCT
>DATKGB010000022.1:0-5992 GCA_035544315.1 Verrucomicrobiia bacterium | reverse complement strand
TCTGGGAAGGAGCAGGCGGAGGTACCTTCACCATCGCTGCGCTTCCGGCGGGCGTGACCGAGGAGTACGTACAAATCCTCGATACCGGCGCCGGCGGCCCTACCTGTCAGGGCGTCCTTGGCACCACCTTAGCCGACGTTTACTATACCTTCATCGTGAAGGCAGCGGGAACGGTGATCATCCCCGATACCGACGGACCTAATACCGTCACGTCGGGTGGACCGTCGACGATTAAGGCCAGTCCGACGATCTGCACCGCCGCCCAGAATACGGCTGCCACCGGCGGCGCGACTGCGGGCGGAGATTCGTACTCCGTGCAGGCCATCGGTCTGGACTATCCGATGTACGAGGCGACGTATCCGATCAATAAGAGCGCGGCACCGACCATCACGGGCGGGTCGGCGCAATCGGATATCACCATCTCGACCTTCCTAACGGGAACCTCACCGTAAGCCGACACGTCGGTTTCGGATCAGCACGAGCGGTCGCCGAGAAATCGGCGGCCGCTTTGAATTCTCGACTAGAACCAATTGTGCAGGGCGACGCAGAGGATCGCGAGCAGCCAGTTGGTTATGTGCGCGGTCCAGCAGAACGGGCATGGCATCTTGGTGATACGCAGCAGGCTGTAGGCCAGAACTGCCGACATCGCGGCGGCCGCCAGCGCTGCCAAAATTGCGACATCCAGGAACAACGGTTGGCCTTGAGTCGCGGCGAGCCACACCAGGATGGCCAGGATGGGATAGAAGGCCGCGCCGATCAGGGCGTTATTGGGTCCGAGCAGGTGCGCCCGGGGCGTTTGGACGACGCTGGGCTCGGCTAGGAACCCGCGCTCGGCCTTTTGCGCCTTGTTCAGCATGAAAAGTGCGGTGAAGAGACCAACTCCGCACAGCAACGTGATCGCTATCCGCACAACCATCGGCGCCTCCTGGTGAATCCCGCCATTCGGCGCATCGGTGCCATCGCCTTACTCGTGGGCTCGTTCGCGCTTGCCGCGCTGGTCATTCACTACCAGCACCACGTCGAGGTTGCGATCCGCTCGCTCGGTTTCGGCAAATATCCGCTCGCGATCGGAATCTTTGCGATCGTCGCTTCGGCGCCGTTCTCGGTGACCGACGCGTTGGCGATCATGGATGGAGCGATCTTCGGACCCTTGTGGGGTTCGGTCGTCAACGCGATCGGCTTGGTCTTGGCTGCGATGTTGGGCTACTGGATCAATCGCCGTGCCTCGCATTTGCTCGACCTCGCCATGGCGTTGGAACGATTGCCGAAATGGGTGAAACGCTTCCCGGTCGGATCGCCCGCATTTCTGATTGCGGTGCGCGTTATTCCGGGCTTCGGCGGAACGGTTGCCACCGCGACGGCCGCCGCATTTCGCGTGCCGATGTGGGTGCACGTCTGGACGATGTGCGCGATCGCCGTTCCGATCTGCACGGTGCTGGCGATCTTCGGCGACCGCGTCACGATCTTCGTGCACAACTACGAACATAAGGCCAGGGCCTACTACCAGCATCATCATCCGCACTTGAATTTGCACTGGCGCTTTCATCGGGCCGAGCGCTCGGAACCGCGCCCTTTCCCACAGGTGACCCCGATTCAATGAACGCAATCACGATCGACACCGACGCCGGATTGGCAACGCTCTGCGAGCGCGTGCGTAACGCTCCGCGGGTCGGGTTAGACACCGAATTCCACGCCGAGCGCACCTATGCCGCGCGCCTGATGGTCGTGCAACTCGCATTTGAAGACGGCGCGGCGATCGTCGATCCGTTGGCGATTGCCGATCTCGCGCCGCTCGCGCGCGCCCTGGAGGAAACGACGGTGGTCGGCCACGCGCTCTCGAGCGACTTGAAGATCTTTGCCGACAAGTTCGGGCGCGTGCCGAGCAAGGTGTTCGATTGTCAGGTGGGCGCGTCGTTTTTGGGTTACGGTATGCAGATCTCGTTGGCCGACTTGGTGCGGGATCTGACCGGCGTGCGGTTGACCAAATCGCAGACCGTCAGCGACTGGTCGTCGCGTCCGCTCTCCGCACGGCAGATCGAATATCTGGTCAACGACGTCGCGTATCTGTTGCCTTTGCAAGACAAGCTGCTCGAACGGTTGCGCGAGAACGGCCGAGAGTCGTGGGCTCTGGACGAGTGCGCGATGCTTGGCACGGTGGACCGCTATCTCTTCGACGAACGCCGTACGCTGCTGCGCGTTCCGGGAAGCAATCGCATGAATCGCCGCGAACTGGGCGTGCTCGACGAACTCGTGCGGTTGCGGGACAAAGTGGCTCGCGATCGCGACCTTCCGGCCAAATACGTGATCCCCGAAGACGTGCTCGCCAGCCTGGCAACGTTGCGGCCCAAATCGATCGACGACCTTAGCCAATTGCGGCGCCTGGACGGCGGCATGAAGCGCGCGCTGGGCGAGCGGATCCTAACGGCGGTGGCGCGTGGCGAGGCCATCCCCGACGCCGATCTGCCCGAAAAGCCGGCCAAGCCTCTGGGCAACGCTCGCGAGACGCTGGTCGCCATGCTGAACGTGGCGGCCGGAGAGATCGCGCGGGAAAACGATCTGCCGCCCAGCTTGCTGCTGCCGCGCCACGCGCTGGATCGGGTCGCCCGCGAAGTTCCGCAGGACCGCGAGGGCTACGAGCGCGCCCTGGGCGTTACGGGTTGGCGCTTGAACCTCGTCGGCGAGCCGCTCTGGCGACTTTTGTGCGGCGAAACGGTCGTTCGCATCGAAGGCTACACGCAAGGCGACCCCAAAATACGCTTCTCGCCATGACACTACACGCGAACTCATTCGGTGCCGCCGACACCCTGCGCGTCGGCGATCGTTCTTATGCGTATTTTCGTCTAGATGCCGTCGAGAAAGCCGGGTTGACCAAGCTCGCGCGACTCCCGTTTTCGATGAAGATTCTGCTCGAAAATCTACTGCGCTTCGAAGACGGCCGCACGGTCACCAAGAGCGACATCGAAGCGTTGGCCAAATGGAATCCGCGCTCGACTGGCGAGCGAGAGATTTCCTTTCGCCCGGCACGCGTGCTGCTGCAAGATTTTACCGGCGTTCCATGTGTCGTCGATTTAGCCGCGATGCGGGATGCGATGGCGGCCATGGGCGGCGACCCTAAAGCGATCAACCCGCTGCAGCCGGTCGAACTGGTGATCGATCACTCCGTGCAGGTCGACTACTTCGGTACGGCCGATGCACCCGAAAAGAACGCCAACTTGGAGTTCGAACGCAATCGCGAACGCTATGCGTTTTTGAAGTGGGGACAGAGCGCGCTCGACGGCTTCCGCGCGGTGCCGCCCGACACGGGCATCGTCCATCAGGTCAACATCGAATTTCTCGCGCGCGTGGTCTTCGGTGCGGGCGGCGGCGGGATCGCCTACGATCCCGCGAATGCGACCGCGTTTCCCGATACGGCCGTGGGCACGGATTCGCATACGACGATGGTCAACGGTGTCGGCGTGGTCGCATGGGGCGTCGGTGGGATCGAAGCCGAAGCCGCGATGCTCGGGCAACCCGTAACGATGTTGATTCCCGAAGTGATCGGCGTCGGTCTGAACGGCGCGTTGCGCGAAGGCGTGACCGCGACGGACTTGGTGCTTCACGTGACCGAAATGTTGCGCAAGCGGGGCGTCGTCGGCAAGTTCGTCGAGTTCTTTGGACGCGGTTTGAGCAATTTGCCAGTCGCAGATCGTACGACCCTGGGCAACATGTCGCCGGAATACGGTTCGACGATCGCGGTCTTCCCGATCGACGATCGCACGCTGGAATATTTGCGTTTGACCGGTCGGTCGGCCGATCACGTCGCGCTGGTCGAAGCCTACGCGCGCGCGCAAGGCTTGTTCCGCACCGACGCGACGCCCGACCCCGAGTATACCGAGGTGTTGCACCTCGATCTTTCGACGGTCGTACCAAACCTTGCCGGACCGCGCCGTCCGCAAGATCGCGTCGCGCTCTCCAACGTCAAGACGTCGTTCAATCACGCGCTCGCCGAATGGGTCGCCGCGCGCGACGCCAAGCCGGCCAGCTCGGTCGCGCGCTTCGAAAACGAAGGCGGCGGCACCGCGATTGCCACGCGCGAAAAAGTTCTCGACGGTTCGGTGGTCATCGCCGCGATCACGTCGTGCACCAATACCTCCAATCCATCGGTCCTGATTGCGGCCGGTCTTCTGGCGCGTAACGCGGTCGCGCGCGGTTTGCGCAGTCAACCTTGGGTGAAGACGTCGCTCGCTCCCGGCAGTAAAGTCGTCAAGGACTATCTCGAAAAAGCCGGTCTCCAGACGTATTTGGACCAACTCGGCTTCAACATCGTCGGCTACGGCTGTACGATGTGCATCGGCAACTCCGGACCGTTGCCGATGGACGTTGCCGAATCGATCGCCGATCACGACTCGATCGTTGCCGCGGTACTTTCGGGAAATCGAAACTTCGAAGGCCGCATTCATCCGCAGGTGCAGGCCAACTATTTGGCGTCGCCGCCATTGGTCGTCGCATACGCGTTAGCCGGGCGCATGGATGTGGATCTTACGACCGAGCCGCTCGGCCACGACGAGCACGGGCAGCCGGTATACCTGCGCGACGTTTGGCCCAGCAACGACGAGATTGCGCAGGTGGTCACGACGTGCGTTACCGACGATATGTTTAAAGCTCGCTACCGCGACGTCTTTGCCGGAGACGACAACTGGGCCAAGCTCGATGTCGGCGTCAGCGAACGCTACGCATGGGACCCACATTCCGAGTACGTTAAGAATCCACCGTATTTCGAGAATATGCCCGCCATCCCGGCGCCGCTGGCCGATATAAAGGGCGCGCGCGTGCTCGCGGTCTTGGGCGATTCGGTCACGACCGATCATATCTCGCCGGCCGGAAATATCGCACGTTCGAGTCCGGCAGCTAAGTATTTGATCGAACGCGGCGTACAGCCGACCGATTTCAATTCGTATGGCGCGCGTCGCGGCAATCACGAGGTGATGGTTCGCGGCACTTTTGCCAACGTGCGCCTGCGCAACCTGATGGTTCCCGGCGTCGAGGGCGGCGTCGGGCGTTACCTTCCGACCAACGAGCAACTCTCGATCTTCGATGCGGCCATGCGTTACAAAACCGACGGCACGCCGCTTATCGTGCTCGCCGGCAAGGAGTACGGCTCGGGTTCGTCGCGCGACTGGGCGGCCAAAGGTCCGTATCTATTGGGCATCAAGGCCGTGATCGCCGAATCGTTCGAGCGCATCCACCGCAGCAACCTGATCGGCATGGGCATCTTACCGCTGCAGTTCCAAGACGGCGCCGATCGTTCGACCTACGCGCTGGGCGGCGAGGAACTCTACGACATCGAAGGCATCGCGGCCGGCGTCACGCCGCGCATGCACGTCGGCGTCACCGTAACCGATCCCAAGGGCGGGAAGTCGCTGACGTTCAAGGCGTTGGTGCGCATCGATACCCCAGACGAAGCCGAATACTACCGCAACGGCGGCATCATGCAATACGTCCTACGCCAACTCCGCGCGAAGGGGTAGGCCGCTCGCCCCGCTGTCACCCGACAGCGGCTTTCCGTTTCTTCCGGAGCTCCGCGACGGGGCTAGACTAGCGGATGATGCGGCGAAGCACTCTGGATGCTTCGCGCACCCTGGCATCAACGACTGTCAGCGTTTCCGGGTCGCCGAGCAACTTTAAATCGCGTATGTTCCACAGACCAAGAGAGAGCCAGTCCGGGTTGTAATACGACCACCAAGCGATGCCATCGGCGTCGTGCCGCTCGAAAATGCGTAACGACCAGGCCTGCGTGACTTTGCGGTCGCGCGTTACTACTCGGGACGGGCGGAGGTTTTCGCGGACGAGCGTACGCGCGTCGTCGAGGCTCGTGACGCGCGCATCGTCTACACGATACGCTTGCAAAGCAAATGGGCTACCGTTTTGGTGCACGAACCGATCCGCAGTCCATTCGGGGAAGCGGCCGAACGTCTCTGCGATCGCTCCCGCGGCGTTCGTGCTGGCGTAGAGC
>DATKGB010000021.1:0-11503 GCA_035544315.1 Verrucomicrobiia bacterium | reverse complement strand
ACGGAATCGGTCGCAACGAGATCCCCCTGCCCAACGTCCTGGTCGATGCCCTCGAACCGCAGACCCTGGGTAGCGGCGCTGCCCTGGCCTTCGGCCGGGCGCTGGCGGAGACCGGGTTGGAGCCCCAAGGGCTGGCGCAAGCGGTCGGATCGGGGGCGCTTGCCTTGGCGACCTACGCGCAGGTTCCGCAGGCCGCCGCCCGCGGCGCCCTGCGGCCGCACGTCGATCGCTCCGTCGCGCGCATCGCGGCGCGTCGGCAAGAACGTCGCGCGCTGATGACGCGTTTGCCGCAGCAGCAAGCGCCGCTGCTTTACGTGATCGTCGCCAGCGGCAACATCTACGAGGATCGCTCGGCGGCCGTCGCCGCCGCCGAAGCCGGCGCGCAGATCGTCGCGGTCATTCGCTCGACGGGTCAATCGCTCTTGGATTTCGTGCCGTACGGTCCGACCACCGAAGGCTTCGGCGGAACCTACGCGACTCAGGCCAACTTCAAGATCGTCCGCGACGCGCTCGACGAGGTTTCCGAAAAGCTCGGGCGTTACGTGATGCTCACCAACTACGCCAGCGGCTTGTGCATGCCCGAGATCGCGACGATGGCGGCGCTGGAACGTTTAGACATGCTGCTCAACGATTCGATGTACGGCATCCTGTTCCGCGACATCAACATGAAGCGGACGTTCGTCGATCAGCACTTTAGCCGGATGCTCAACGCTCGTTCCGGCATCATCATCAATACCGGCGAAGACAACTATCTGACGACCGCCGATGCCGTCGAACAAGCGCCGGCGGTGCTGGCGTCGCAGTTCATCAACGAAGCGTTCGCGCATCGCGCCGGTATGCCCGACGAACAGATTGGCTTGGGCGACGCCTACGAAATCGATCCCGATATCGAGGACGGATTTCTGTTCCAGGTCGCGCAAGCGCAACTCGCCCGTCAAATCTTCCCCGACGCTCCGCTCAAATACATGCCGCCGACCAAGCATATGACCGGCGACGTATTTAAAGGCCATTTGATCGACGCGATGTTCAACTTGACCTCGGTGATGACGCATCAGACGATCCACTTATGCGGCATGCTGACCGAAGCCATCCACACGCCGTTTTTGGGCGACCGCGCGCTTTCGATCGAAAATGCGCGTTACGTGATGAACACCGCGCGCAGTTTCGGCGACGAAATCGAAATCAAAGCCGGCGGAAAAATCGAGGCTCGCGCGCGGCACGTACTCGCGGAATGCGAGCGATTGCTCGAGCGCGTCGGAGCCAGCGGCTTAATGGCCGCAATCGAAGCGGCGGCGTTCGCCGACGTTTCGCGGCCGCCCGACGGCGGACGCGGCTTCGACGGCGTGTTCGAGCGTGCCGAGGGTTACTTCAATCCGTTCGAAGACGCGCTTACGGCGATCGCGCTATGAGCCGCCCGGTCAAGCCGTACGGCGATACGCTCGACGACGGCAAGATGCAGCTATCGTTTACGCTGCCGATCGAATGGAGCGAAGCGGCCGATGAAGCGGCCCGCCAGTTGGTCGTCAAAATGGGCTTCGGCGACGTGTCCGTCGTCGACGGGCGCAAGATCGCGACCGGCTATTGCTTGTTCGTGGTCTACGCCAGCACGCCGCAGTCGATCGACGTCGACGCGATCAAGGCGCCATCGGCTAAAGCCCACGCGATGTCGATGGAGGAGATCGACGCGTTGGTTTTGGATCGGATCGGGCGCAAGATCCGGATCGCCGGCGCCTGCATCGGTACTGACGCGCACACCGTGGGTATCGATGCGATTCTCAACATGAAAGGGTATAGGGGCGACTACGGCCTGGAACGCTATCGCGGCTTCGACACGTTCAATCTGGGCAGCCAGGTGGCCGTGGAAGATTTCGTACGCTTTGCCAAAGAGAAACAGATCGACGGGCTGCTGGCGTCGCAAGTGGTAACCCAAAAAGGGAGCGATATCAAAAATTTTACGGCGTTAGCCGAACTGTTGGAAGCCGAAGGACTGCGCGATCGGGTGGTGCTGTGCTGCGGCGGCCCGCGCGTCACCAATCTGATGGCCAGCGAATTGGGCTACGACGCGGGTTTCGGTCGCGGAACGCTCCCCAGCGAAGTCGCCGCGTTCATCGCGACCACGTTAATCGATCGCCTCAAGGTGCGACCATAGTGGTCCCGGCAATCGTTTCGCAAGCAGCCACCGTCGCGGCGGGCGATCACGCCGGCGTCATCGAGTATCGAGTGCGCCAGATCGGTCAGGTCGACGGCGGCCCGATTCACCAGCACGACGATATTTCGATTGCGGTCGTGACCGACGGCGACAAAGTCGTGCGGGTCCGGGTTTTTTCCTACGTGCAGGACGGCGCCCAGCAAAGCGACGCTGCAAAAGCGCAAGTCCAGTCGCAATTGGAAAACGGCACGGAGCGTTTTGCCAACCCATTTGACGTCCGTTCGTTTGCCGACTATTCTTTCTCGGTCGACGGTTCGACCGTGCATTTCGTCAGCCTCAAACGCGACGCCGACCATGGCGACGGCTGGTTCCAAGTCGACGCGACCGGCCACGTCACCAAGATGACCTACACGCCCGACGTCATGCCCAAGTATGTCTCCTCGGCAACCGTCACGTTGCAGCGCGGCGCGGTCTTGCCGGGGTTCTGGGCGACGACCAGTTCGGTCACGTCGTTCAAGGGGCATTATCTCTTCATCCACGGCGGCGCAACCTTTACGACCCTGCAATCGACGTTCCGGCGCTTCAACGATCGAAAGGCGGCGCTGGCGGACCTCGCCTCACTGCAAGAGTAGTCTCCGCAGCCGGCGTCAAACAACTCCCCGCATGTTGGGAGACCTCCACCAGAGCAAAAAAACCGCACTGATTACCGGGATCACCGGGCAAGACGGATCGTACTTGGCCGAGTTATTGCTGGCCAAAGGCTATCGCGTGGTCGGCATGACGCGGCGCACTTCGACCGAAGTACACGAGCGCATCGCGCATATCGTCGACGACATCGAGTTCGTTTCGGGCGATCTGCTCGATCAGACGTCGATGACTTCGATCGTCGAGCGCGTACGTCCGAGCGAAGTCTACAACCTGGCCGCGCAATCGTTCGTCCCGACATCGTGGAATCAACCGGTGCTCACGGGCGAGTTTACCGGGCTGGGCGTGACGCGCGTCTTGGAAGCCGTGCGCGCCGTCGATCCCAAGATTCGGTTCTATCAAGCGTCGTCGTCGGAGATGTTCGGCAAAGTCATTCGCGTGCCGCAAGACGAAGCGACGCCGTTTTATCCGCGCAGCCCGTACGGCGTCGCAAAAGCGTACGGTCATTGGATCACCGTGAACTATCGCGAATCCTACGACATGTTCGCCGTGAGCGGCATCCTGTTCAATCACGAAAGCCCACGGCGAGGCCGCGAATTCGTGACGCGCAAAATTTCTGATGCGGTCGCGCGAATCAAACTGGGATTATCCAAGGAGTTACGCCTGGGAAACTTGGATTCTCAGCGCGATTGGGGTTTTGCCGGCGACTACGTCCGCGCGATGTGGCTGATGCTGCAGCGGGACGAGCCCCAAGACTTCGTGGTTGCGACGGGCAAGACCAACACCGTGCGCGAGTTCGTGCGGATCGCGTTCGAAGTTGCGGGTTTAGGATCGTACGAGCCCTACGTGAAGGTCGATCCGGCCTTTATGCGTCCCGCCGAGGTCGACTTGCTGGTCGGCGATCCGGCTAAAGCCAAATCGCTGCTGGGCTGGGAGCCCGAGGTCGCGTTCGAACGATTGGTCGAGATGATGGTCGTAGCCGATATCGATTTCCTGACCCGCCAGTTGCGCCCGTAGTAATGCGTGCGTTGGTCACCGGGGCGAGCGGCTTTGTCGGCCGCCATCTTACGACGGCGCTGGTCGACGCCGGTTACGACAGCGTCCTGGGAGCCGGCGGTCCGAACGATCGCGGCGATTTCTTCCCGATCGATCTGAGCGACGGCGATACGCTGCGCGCGGCGTTGGACGTGGTCCGACCCGACGCGGTCTTTCATCTCGCCGCGCAGGCGTCGGTACCCGACGCGCAGAGCGATCCCGCCACCACCTACGACGTCAACGTCTTGGGAACCGCGCGACTGCTGCGCGCGGTCCGTTCGTATCGCGACGACGGTCACGCCGCGCCGCGCATCGTCTTCTCGAGTTCGGCCGACGTCTACGGCGTTCGCGACCCGGGCGACTACCCGCTGGTCGAAACGCTCGAGCCGCGCCCGGCCAACCCGTATTCGGCCAGTAAGGTTGCCGCCGAAGCGATCTTGCAGGGCGAAGCGCGAAGTTTCGGTTTGGACGTCGTGATCGCGCGTTCGTTCAATCACATCGGCCCCGGTCAGAACGATCGCTTCGCCGTAGCATCGTTCGCGCTGCAGCTCGCGCGCATCGCCGCCGGCGCGCGGCCGCTGCTTGCCGTCGGAAACCTCGACGCCAAGCGCGACTTTTTGGACGTTCGCGACGTGGTCGCCGCGTATGTCGCGCTGGCGCGCGACGGTAAGGGTGGCGAAACGTACAACGTGTGTTCGGGCGACGCGTTCTCGCTCAAACGAATCTTGGGCGACTTGATTACGATCGCTCACGTAGCCGTTGAAGTCCGGGACGATCCGGCGCGCATGCGCCCGGCCGACACCCCGCTGCTCGTCGGTTCGAGCGACAAACTGCGCCGGGCCACCGGCTGGAGCCCAAGCGTTCCGATGGCGCGCTCGCTGCGCGACATCTATGAGGACGCCCGCGCGCGCGTGTCGAAGGAAACGGCGTGACCGATCTACGCAACGACGATCTGCAAGCGTTCGTCTTTAAAAATCGCGGCGCGCTTTTGGCCGCGCCCGCCGTCCTGCTCGCCGCATTCGGCAGACCGAGCGCGCTGAGCGTGACGCTCGGTCTTCCGATCGCGTTTGCGGGCGAACTGATCCGCTGCTGGGCGGTCGGTTATTCCGGCGTCACCACCCGCGGCGATACGGTGACCGCGCCCGAACTGATCTCTGCGGGTCCGTACGCGCACGTTCGCAATCCGCTCTACGTCGGCAACTTCGTCACGGCGTTGGGCTTTGCGATCGCATTTACCGGAAAGAATCCCGCCGGGCAAAAACTCGCGCTGCTAACCGCTTCGCTCGGGACGATGCTCGGCGTGTACGCGACGATCATTCCGCATGAGGAGCAGTATCTTCGTTCGCAGTTCGGGCAGGAGTTCGACCGGTATTGCGAGGCCGTCCCGCCGATCGTTCCCACGGTCGAGCCGGCGCCCAACGGAAACGGCACCTGGAATCCGTCGGTGATCCGTGAGGCCGAAAGCAAGACGTTTGCCACCTTCGGCGTGATGCTAGGCGTCCTCGCGCTCAAAGCGCTCAAGACCTAACGTGTCGTCGCGACGTCGATTGATCGTCGCGCTCGTGCTCGTCGCGGCGGTCGCGGCGTTCGAGTTCTGGGGCGGCGCACGCGCCGGTTCCTTGGCATTGCTGACCGACGCGGTCCATGTATGCATGGATGCCTTCGCGTTAAGCGTCGCCCTGTTCGCGGCCATCGGCGCGGCCCGTCCGGCCGACGCGCGCAAGTCCTTCGGTTACGGGCGCATCGAAATTTTGGGCGCGCTGGTCAACGGCGCGCTCCTGCTGGCGGCAACGATCGTCATCGTCTACGAAGCGATGCTGCGTTTTGCGCACCCGTCGCTTCCGGCCGGCGGTTTGATGAGCGTCGTCGCGGCGGTCGGCTTGATCGTCAACCTGGGCGTCGGATTGCTGCTGCTGCGCGACAGCAAACGCGATCTCAACGTCCGCACGGCGCTGTTTCACGTCGCCGGCGACGCGGTCGGCGCGATCGCGGTGATCGTCGGCGGAGTGTTCGTGCTGGCGACCCGAGCGCTCTGGATCGACCCGCTGCTGGCGCTCCTGGTTGCGGCGATCATCGTCGCGGGCGTGTGGCGCGTGCTGCGCGACGCGGCCGACGTGCTGTTGGAGAGCGTCCCGCGCGACGTCGATCCGGCCGCGATCGCCGCCGATATCGCGCGCGTTGCCGGCGTGGTCGGCGTGCACGATTTGCACGTCTGGTCGATCGGCAGCCGGGCGCGCGCGTTGAGCGCGCACGTCGACCTCGACGACCGTCGCATCAGCGAGGCCGATACGATTCTGCTGGCGATCGAAACCTGTATGCAAAACGATTACGCCATCGATCACATCACCGTCCAGTTCGAATGCCAGCGGTGCGATTCCAAGGCGGGTGTCGTCTGCACGATGTCACCCTGAGCCCGTTGTCACCCCGACGCGGACTGTCGGAAACGTCGGAGGCGGGGCCGGAAAGCCGTCCTCTTCGAGGGGGGCTTGGTATCCCAAGCGAAGCCCACGACGGTTATGGGCTCAATCGATAATCGCACCGTCGTCCTGTCTACCAGTCGCACGCCGTTTGGCAAGTTGGGAGGCGCGCTTTCGTCGCTGCCGGCCACGGCCTTAGGGGCCGTCGCGCTGGCCGCGGCAATCGAGCGTGCCAACCTCGATCCAAGCGACGTCGAGCACGTGATCATGGGCCAGGTCCTCCAAGCCGGCGCCGGTCAGAATCCGGCGCGTCAGGCGTCGTTTCAAGCCGGTCTGGCAAAGACCGTCACCGCCGAAACGGTCAATAAGGTGTGCGCTTCGGGGTTGCTGGCCGTCGCAAACGCGATGCGCTTGATCGATGCCGGAGCCAATCGCGTGGTTGCCGCCGGCGGCATGGAGTCGATGTCCAACGCGCCCTATTTGCTCAAGGATGCGCGGTTTGGATATCGCTTCGGCGACGGTACGTTGATCGATGCGATGATCTCCGACGGGCTGTGGGATTCATACTTCGCGATGACGATGTCGGTGCAAGGCAGCATCGTTGCCGGCGAGTTGGGGACCACGCGCGAAGAGCAGGATGGCTTCGCGTACGAAAGCCACCATCGTGCGCACTCTTCGCACCAAAGCGGACACTTCGACGCCGAGATCGTGCCGATCAAGGTTGCCAGCAAAGCGCGCGGCAAAGTCGTGGTCGATCGTCTTCCGCGCCGCGGTACCGCGCGGGTTCCGGCGACGGTCGGCGGTGGTGCGGCCGGGAATCATCAGCCTTCCGAACGATTCACGCTGGATTACGCGACGTATTCGCCGTTCGTTACCGGTGACGTGGCCAACACGCTGGTCGATCGCGACGAAGCCGTGCGGCCCGACACCAGCCTCGAAACCCTGGCTAAGCTCAAACCGCTGGAAAAAGGCGGAACGATCACCGCGGGCAACGCGCCGGGCGTCAACGACGGCGCTGCCGCGCTGGTCCTCGCGCACGCCGATTACGCCAAGGCGCACGGTTTGACGCCGCTGGCGTCGATCGAAGATCACGCGACGGTCGGGTGGGACTCACCCTACATCGCGTTGACGCCGGCGATGGCCGCCCAGCAATTGCTCGACAAACACGGCCTGTCGCGGAACGACGTGCACGTGTGGGAGATCAACGAAGCGTTTGCGGCGGTGGCGATCACGTCGGCGCTCAAACTCGGCATCGATCTCGCCGACGTCAATCGGCACGGCGGCGCGGTGGCGATGGGACATCCGATCGGTGCGTCGGGCGCGCGCATCGTCGGCGCGGTCATCAACCAGCTGCGCAAGCGCGGCGGCGGCGTGGGCATCGCCGCGATCTGTTCGGGTGGCGGCCAGGGCGACGCGCTGCTTATTCGGGTCGAGTAACAGCGGGAGCGTCGGGATGTATCGCATCGCCGTCATCGGCGCCGGCCAGATGGGGGCGGGCATCGCGCAGGTCGCCGCGCAAGCCGGCCATACGGTGCTGCTCAACGATCGTTCGCAAGCGTTGTACGATCGCGGGCGCGCCACGATCGAAAAAAATCTGGCGCGCTCGGTAGAGAAAGGTAAGATCGTCACCGAGCAGCGCGACGCGGCGCTGGCCAATATCGCGTTCGCGCCGGCGATCGCCGATCTCGACGTCGATTTGGCGATCGAAGCCGCCAGCGAAGACCTCGGCATCAAGCTCGAGCTATTTCGCGCGCTCGATAAGGCCACGCCCCCGACGGCCGTGCTGGCCAGCAACACGTCATCGATTTCGATTACGACGTTGGGTGCGGCCACCTCGCGACCCGAACTGGTCGTCGGCATGCATTTCATGAACCCGGTTCCGGTGATGAAACTCGTCGAGATCATTCGCGGCATCGCGACGTCGCAAGCCACCTACGAACTGACCCAAGCGTTGGCCGTGGGATTGGGCAAGACGCCCGTCGAGGTGCGCGACTTCCCCGGTTTTGTCTCCAATCGCGTCTTGATGCCGATGATCAACGAGGCGATCTACGCGCTGTTCGAGGGCGTGGGTTCGGTCGATGCGATCGATACGGTGATGAAGTTAGGGATGAACCATCCGATGGGCCCGCTGCAGTTGGCGGACTTCATTGGGTTGGACACGTGCTTGGCGATCATGAACGTGCTGCACGACGGCTTCGGCGATTCGAAGTACCGGCCGTGCCCGCTGCTCAAGCAGTACGTGGCCGCCGGATGGTTGGGCAAGAAGAGCGGCCGCGGATTCTACACGTACCCGTAATGACGCAAGCGCACGGACAGTTCGAGCTCACGGCGGATCAGCGGCAGATCGCCGATCTCGCCGCGCAGATCGCGACCCGCGAGATCGCGCCGCATGTCGCGCGCTGGGATCGCGAACATACTTTTCCGCGCGAATTATACGGCAAGCTCAACGATGCCGGGCTGATGGGGATTATCATTCCCGAACGCTACGGCGGCGTCGGTGCCGATTACGTGTCGTACGCGCTGGTCATCGAAGCGCTCGCGCGCGTCGATGCGGGCGCTGCGGTCACCGTGTCGGTCCACACGATGATCTGCAACGCCATTTTGAAACTCGGCAACGACGAGCAGAAGGAGCGCTGGCTGCCCAAGCTGGCCGGCGCCGATGCGATCGCCGCGTTCGCGCTGACCGAACCCGACGCGGGTTCCGACGCGGCCGCGCTTCGCGCGACGGCCAAGCGCACCGCCGACGGTTACCTGCTCAACGGGCGCAAACAATGGTGCACCAACGGCAGCTACGGCGCCGTCACGATGGGCATGTTTCGCACCGGCGCGGCCGGTTCCAAGGGCGTGAGTGCGTTTCTGATCGACAATAGTCTGCCCGGAGTGGTCGTCGAGCGAGTGACCGAAAAGCTCGGCATCCGTACCAGCAATACGTGCGATTTGGCTTTCGACGATACGCTGGTGCCGCACGACGCGCTGATCGGTGCCGAAGGCGACGGCTTTGGAAACGCGATGACGGCGCTGCAGGGCGGGCGCATCGGGATCGCCGCGCAAGCGTGCGGCATTCTGGCGGCTTGTCTGGACGAGTCGGTCAAATTCGCCAAAGATCGCGTCGCGTTCGGCAAGCCGATCGGCGCCTTTGAAGGCGTTTCGTTTAAGATCGCGCAGATGGCCACGGATTTGGACGCGGCGCGTTTGCTGACGTACCGCGCCGCGGCGTTGAACGATGCGGGCTTACCGTTTGTCGTCCAAGCCAGCAAAGCTAAACTCTTTGCTTCGACCGCCGCACGCAAGCACGCGGCCGAAGCGATTCAAATTCACGGCGGCTACGGGTACACCACCGAGTTTCCGGTCGAACGCTACTATCGCGACGCCAAGATTACCGAGATCTACGAAGGCACTTCCGAGATCCAACAGATCATCATCGCACGCTCGCTATTGGGAAAGTCAGAATAGAACCGTGAACCTCATGGAATATCAGGGGAAGGAATTGTTTGCACGCGTGAACATTCCGGTGCCCCGCGGCCAAAACTGCAGCAGTGCGGAAGAAGCGGCGCAATTCGTCACGAGCAACCCCGGGCAATGGGTCGTCAAAGCCCAAGTGCTCATGGGCGGGCGCGGCAAGGCCGGCAAGATCAAGTTTGCCGATAACGCCGACCAAGCACGCGAGAAAGCGACGCAAATCATGGCGACGCCGATGCCGCCCAACCGTCAAAATCCCAGCGGCGAAGCGATCAACTCGATTTTGATCGAAGAGAAACTGTCGATCGCCAAAGAAGCGTACTGCGCGATCGCGATCGACCGCACGACCAAGAAGCCGGTGATCATGGTCAGCCCGTTCGGCGGTATGGACATCGAAGAAGTCGCCGACGAACACCCCGAATCGATTTCCAAAGCGTTCGTCGATACCGCCGGCGGCTACTGGCCGTACATCGGACGCGACCTGGCATTCGTCTCCGGCTTGGATCCCGGCTACCGCAAGGCATTTCCCGCGATCTTAGCCGGCTTGTACGAACTGTTCTTCAAATACGGCGCCAAACTCGTCGAGATCAATCCGTTGGTGCTGACCACCGATGGGCGCGTCTTTGCATCGGATTCCAAAGTCGAACTCGATGACGACGGACTCTTCAAGCATGCCGAGTTCAAAGAATGGCAGAAGAGTTTGCCGTTGGACGAAGACGAAACGCTAGCCGTCGGCGCGGGCTTGGGCGTACGCAACTTCCGCCGTTTCGATGGAACCGTCGGCACGATGGCCAACGGCGCCGGTTTAGCGATGGCAACCATGGACGCGGTGAACTTCTCGGGCGGAAAGATCGCCAACTTCTTAGACGTTGGCGGTGGTGCGAACGCGCAGCGCGTTCGCAACTGTTACGAACTGATCGTCAACCACACCGGTGCCAAGGCGATCTTTATCAACATCTTCGGCGGCATCACGCGCGGCGACGAGGTCGCCAAAGGCATCGTGCAAGCGCTCGACGACACGAAGTCGCGCAAGGTGCCGCTGGTAATTCGATTGACCGGAACCAACGAAGCGCAAGGGCGAAAGATCTTGGCAGATGCGGGCATGACGCCGGTAGAAACGATGGACCAAGGCGCGGCGCTGGCCGTCAAACTCGCGGCGGGAGCGTAAGCGACGATGAGTATTTATCTCGATAAGAACAGCAAGGTCATCGTCCAAGGCATCACCGGAGCCGAGGGTTCCTATCACACCGGCCGCATGATCGAGTACGGCACCAAGATCGTCGGCGGCGTGACGCCCGGCAAAGGCGGGCAGAAGAGCGAGCATGGCCTGCCGGTCTTCGATACCATGGCGCAGGCCGTCGACGCGACCGGGGCAACCCACACCTGTATCTTCGTTCCGCCGCCCTTTGCCGCCGACGCGCTCTTCGAAGCGCACGCTGCCGGCATATCGTTGGCGGTCTGCATCACCGAGGGGCTTCCGGTTCACGACGTCCTGCGCGTGGTCGGGGCCACCCCCGGCATGCAGATCATCGGGCCCAACTGCCCCGGCCTGATTTCACCTTGGAAATCCTCGATCGGGATCATGCCCGGGCACATCTTTAAAGAAGGCGACATCGGCCTGATCTCGCGCTCGGGGACCCTGACCTACGAAGTGGTCGACCTGCTGACGCGGGCCGGCTTCGGACAGTCTACTTGCGTGGGCATCGGCGGGGACCCGATCATCGGGACGACCTTCGTGGATTGCCTCCGGGCCTTCGCCAACGATTCCCAGACCCGGGCGATCGTCGTCTGCGGCGAG
>DATKGB010000020.1:0-2308 GCA_035544315.1 Verrucomicrobiia bacterium | reverse complement strand
GGGAGGGGCGCTTGAGGAGCTAGGCCTGCTGGGCGAAAACCTCTAGCGCGCCCGGGAGAACGCTCGCGCGCGCCGGCGCTCGAGCGACCACGTCGCCATCGACGGCGAGATCGAACGATCTCGCCGTTTCGATTTCAAACCACGGTGAGGTGCGCTCGATCACATTCCAATCGGCAGGCAGTCGACCCAAGAGCGCGGAGAGTGCGACGGACATCAGTTCGGGCAATGATTGCGCGCGGCATATGGTTAGATGCAGCCGCCCGTCGTCCATGTTCTCGTAGCGCACCGGAACGCCGCCGGTGTAGCGGCCGTTGCCGATGAGCAACGCCGTACAGTGCGCCTGAAACTCAATCGACTCACCGCGCACGGTCACGTATGTCGCTCTCCTCGTTCGCAGTAACGTTGGGATGAGCGAGATCGCCGCAAACATACCGAGCTTGTGTTTGAGGTCCGCCGTCAGGCGCGATGCGGCTTGCGCCGGCAGACCGCCGGCTACCGTATTGATGAAGTAGCGCTCACCGATGCGGCCGACGTCGATTCGACGCGTATGCGAGGCGGTCAACATCGCACAGACCGCATCGACATCCTTGGGCAGATCGAGCGTGCGAGCGAAATCGTTAGCCGTTCCGTAGGGCAAGACGGCTATCGGCAGCCCCGCTTCCAATACCGACGGCAAGATCGCCGCGATCGAGCCGTCACCACCGCCGACGACGATCGCATCGACTTCGCCGCGATGCAGGCGCACCAAACGATTGGCATCGTCGGGATCGGTGGGTTCGACGAACGTTCCTTCGAAACCGCGTGCTAGAAATTTCTCACGCACGGTGTCGAGAGGTTCGCTGCTACCGGCCTTAGGGTTGATGAGGCCGAGCAATCGTCGCGGGGGCGCGTTCGCGACGTTACCCGCCGATGGTCGACTGGCGGCGGGTCAAGCGAAAACGCTCGCGCAATTCCATCGACGGAACGCGCACCTTATCGGCCAATCCCAAGAAGTGCAAGAGCTTGATGTGCCACCAGGTCATGTCGATTTCCCACCACGCCATCCCGTGCCGGGCGGAATAGGGAAACGCGTGATGGTTGTTGTGCCAACCCTCGCCAAACGACAGCAGCGCCACCCACCAGGAGTTTGTCGAGCGATCGCCCGTGCGATACGTCCGGTATCCCGATGAATGCGACGCGCTGTTCACCAGCCAGGTCGAATGATACGTCAGCACGAGCCGCACGAAAATGCCCCACACGACCCACGACCAACCGCCGAAACGCAGCAAGACCAATCCGAGAGCGACCTGCATTGGAATATTTGCATATTTTAGGAAGCGGTAGAACGGCTGCGCGTAAAGATCTGGAGCCAAACGCTTCATCTCGTCACCCGTTGGCGTATGCCGATTCTTTCCGAGGAGCCAATGCATGTGCGCCCAGGTCAGTCCCAAGCGAACGGTGTGCGGGTCGCCCTTGTGGTCGGAATGTGCGTGGTGCGCGCGATGCGTCGCAACCCACGAAATCGGATCGCCTTGCATCGCAAGGGTCCCCAGCAGCGCGACCAAATATTCCAGCGGACGGATCATGCGCAGACTGCGATGCGTCAGCGTCCGATGATAGCCCAGCGTAACGCCCAGCGCGCCGGTCAGATACGAGATCCCGGCGACGACGATCAACGCGGACCACGAAAAGAAGCCCGGCCACAGCGCGAGCATCGCCGCGAGATGGATGACGATCAGGCCCACACCGTTCGACCAGTTGAACTTGGAAAGAATCGCTTGCATCGTCTTTGGTTCCCCGGGAAATGCGAAAGGGCCCGCTCTCGCGGGCCCTTTACTTGGTCGTTGAACGGTTCTTAGCGGTACGAAGGACGCGACTGGAAACAGTCGCGGCAGTACACCGGCTTGTCGCCACGCGGTTGGAATGGCACTTCGGCCACGCCGCCGCATTGGCTACAGGTTGCTTTGAACATTTCGCGCTGGCCGCCGAAGCCGCCACCGCCGCCGCCGCCACTACGGCTTCCGCCGCGTGCGCCGCCAGCTCCGCCTTGTGAGGCCTTGCGGGCCGCACGACAGTCGGGGCAACGATTGGGTTTGTTCTGGAAGCCCTTGGCGGCAAAGAACTCTTGTTCTCCAGCCGTGAAGGTGAACGGGCGCGAACAATCGACGCAGTTCAGGGATTCATCTTGGTACATGTTTGGACGAGGACTCCTCGGAAGTAGTGATAGTTCTGGGAATCGACTCGCCGAGCACTCTTGAGATGGTAACCGACTTCGAAACCTAGACGGGCTGATGCTAACATGCCCGGGCAGGAAAGGCAACTGACCCCC
>DATKGB010000019.1:0-2358 GCA_035544315.1 Verrucomicrobiia bacterium | reverse complement strand
CGCTGTGGTTATGGTACAACCAAGCACGCTGGGGAACGTGGACCGATATCGGCTACGCCACCTGGTATCACCAAGATCAGGTCGGCCAGCCGACCGGCTCGCCGTTTCGGTGGTCGAATTTGCCCAACCAACTGTACTCGTTCTTCGTGCAATGGCCCGCCCAGGTGAGGCGGTATCCGTGGATCGTCCCAACGATGGGCGGTCAAGCGCTGACGTGGACCAGTCCGGCCCTGCTGCTCGCGTTCTTGGCGCGTCCGGTCTCGCGCGTCGTCGTGGCGTTGTGGGTCGGGGCGATCCTGTGCGCCGCTCCGAATTTGCTCTATTATGTGAACGGTTTCTCGCAGTTCGGAATGCGCCACGCGCTGGATTTCGAACCGTTTCTCATCGCACTGATGATGTTGGGAATCCGCGCGCGCCTGCCGCTCTGGGGCTACGTGCTGATCGCGTATTCGGTGGCCGTCGGATTATGGGGTTGCTGGTTTTGGAACACGTTTTACCGCCCACTCAACTAGCGGTCTTGAGAGCGGCATAAGCCGCGCGCAGGCCCTCCGGATCGGAAACCGGCGCACCGCAGGTGGTACCGACGCACGCGTAAGCCGCGGGCGACGGCGCCGTCGGCAGCCCGAGCGCGCCGGCAGCGTCCGGTGCGACGGTGCGGATGCTCAACAGCGCTGCGTTCAAGGCGTGCGCCGCGTCGCGCAATCTCGCGGTCTCCTCTGGATTCCCGACGATGCGTAACGACGCCGCCGGGGTGAGCAGTCGTCGCAACGCCCGCACGTAGGGCGAAGCAAACGCACCGGCGCCGGCAAAGGTTTTGGCATACAGCAGCAGCGTCCGCTCCCCCGCCTCGCGATAGACATCTTTCTCGGTCAGCGCCCAAAGACGCAATAGCGCGTCGGCAAAAAGCCCGTTGTCGACCACGGGACGATCTACGATCGTCAGATTGCCTAGCTCGCCTTCGAGCGGCAGACGATCGTAGAAACCGCCGTCGGGCGCGGCGAAGCGCTCGATCACGCGATCGGCGATCGCTTGTGCGCGATCTAAGAAGCGTGCCTCGCCGCCGGCTTCGTGGGCGTCGATGCACGCCCTAACGTAGGCAACCTGATCGCCGAGCAAGCCACGCACTTCGGGCACCTGACCGGGCGCTGCCAGGTGGTAGAGCAAGCCGTCGTCGTCGATCAGGTTCCCGTGCATCGCATCGAGCGTCACTTCCGCTCGCCGAGCGATCGCCGGCATCGCGAGCGCACGTGCCACCGCGAAGCCGGCACCGGCCAGCCCGGCCGTCCAATTCGAATAAGAACGCCGATCGACAAGCGGCGCCGTCATCGCGCGCCGCTCTTCCGCAGTTCCAGCGAAGTACGTTTCATCGGCATCTTGGCTTCCGGCAAAAAAGCCGGTTTGCGGATCGCGCAGCACGTCGCGCACGTAGGCAGCGGCCGAACCCAGCGTTTGCGCGATCCACGGCTCGTCGCAGAGCATGGCTAATTGCGAAAGGACGCGTAGCAAGCCCGCGTGGTCTTCGGACATCTTTTCAAAGTGCGGCACCGACCAGTCACGCGTCGTCGAATATCGAAAGAACCCGCCCTCGACGTGGTCGTACATGCCGCCGCAAGCCATCGCGTGCATCGTCGCGCGCACCATCTCGAGCAGCTTTGCATCGCCGTTCAAGCGATGCTCCCCCAGTAAGAACTCGAGCATCTCGGGCTGCGGAAACTTGGGCGCTTGGCCGAAACCGGCGTATTCGGAATCGTACGCTTGCGCCAGGTCGTCTGCGAAGGCGGAGATCGCCGATTCTTGAAGTTCGTCGCGCTGGGCCGGACGATACGAGCGGCGGCGCTCGCGCAGCTCGGTCGCGCGCTGCGCGATCGTCTGTTTATTGGCCGCATAGAAGCCGGCGATTTCGTCGAGCGCCCGTAACATGTCGGGAGCGGGAAGGTAGGTCGCGCCCGTGATCGTCATCCCGTCGGGTGCGAGAAATGCCGTTGTCGGCCAGCCGCCCATATTATAGCGGGCGTTGATGTCGGGCCGAACGTCGTTGTCGACTCTTACCGGAACGAAATGCTCGTTGATGGCCGCGATCACGCGCTCGTCGGAGTAGGTCGTCTCGTCCATGACGTGACACCAGTGACACCACACCGCCGAGATCGCCAGAAGGACGGGTTTGTCTTCACGGACTGCCCGTTCGAACGCCGGCGGCGACCACGGTTGCCAGCGGATCTCCCCGGCGCGATTGGGCCGCGGGGAGAAGTGAAATTCAGTCATCGGCCTGCGCTCCCCGCAAGAACGAACTGAGGTACAGAATAGCAACCAGCACGCAAACGGCCAGCAACCCGATAACGGGAATCGCCGGGATAAACA
>DATKGB010000018.1:0-5897 GCA_035544315.1 Verrucomicrobiia bacterium | reverse complement strand
TCGAGGTTCCCGGTGGGCTCGTCGGCCAATAATACCGTCGGGTCGTTAATCAGCGCGCGCGCGATCGCCACGCGCTGCTGCTGCCCGCCCGAAAGCTCGTTAGGTTTGTGGCTGGCACGGTCGCCCAGGCCGACACGGTCGAGTGTATCCAGTGCCCGGCGTTTGCGTTCCGAGCCCGAGACGCCGGCGTAGAAGAGCGGAAGCGCGACGTTTTTAATCGCGTCCGTGCGCGCGAGCAAATTGAATCCTTGAAAGATGAACCCCAATTTCTTCAGCCGAATTTCTGCGAGCGCATTATCGTCGAGCTGCGACACGTCGACACCGTCGAGGAGATAGGTCCCCGTCGACGGACGGTCCAAGCAGCCGATCACATTCATCAGCGTCGACTTTCCCGAACCCGACGGGCCCATGATCGCTACATATTCACCGCGCCGGATCGTAAAGGTGACGCCGGCCAGAGCCTGCACTTCCAGCGCACCCATCATGTAGGTTTTGGTGATGTCGCGAATGTCGATCGCGAGTGTGGGGTCGTTATTCATAGCGGAGAGCCTCGATAGGATCGAGCCGAGCGGCGCGATAGGCGGGATAGGTTCCAAAAGCTAGCGTTACGAGGGTAGCAAAAAAGACGGCCAATACTACCGACGAGACCCACGGGACGGGCACGATGATGCCGGAAATTTTGATGACGTAGGTGACGTTGATCCACCAGCCGGCGAACAGTCCGATTGCCGCCCCGGCCGCACAACCGGTGAACGTCAAGAGCGAAGCCTCCAAGAAAAATTGCACGAGAACCTGCGACTTCTTTGCGCCGATCGCCTTCCGGACGCCGATCTCGCGCGTTCTTTCGGTAATCGAAACCAGAAGCACGTTCATAATGCCGATGCCGGCGACGACCAGCGAGATGGCGCCGATTATGCCCACGATCAGCGTCAAGACCCCGAAGACCGGCCCGATGAAATTCGAGAAGAAGCGACTATCGAACGTCGTGTATTTGTATTTGCCGTTCGAAAGGGCCGAGAAATAGGCTTTGACGGTGTCTTCCGTTTGTGCGATCCGATCCACGTTAGCAACCAGGATTTGAGCACTATTCACTCGACTGCCTCGCAGAAAGGTTCGGACGAAGGTCGTGTATGGGATCGAAATGTCCGGTTCGAAGTTGAAATTCAAAGAGCCGCTGGGAGATTTTTGAAGCACTCCTACGACCGTGCAACGCAGGTGTCCGGCGCGGACCTCGCGACCAAGAAGATCGCTGCCTTCCGGATCGAGTTTTTGAACGGCGGCATCGGAGAGAATGCAGACGCGAGCCCTGCTGGAGATCTCGTCGTCGGTAAAGAATCGCCCGGCCGCCAACGGCTCGGGATAGAATTCCGGATCTTTGCCCGAAGCGGCTAGGTTGAGCTGTGCTTTCGTATGTCCGATAAAGACTTGCTGAATGGTTTGAGAGTACGGAATCGCGGCCTTGACGCCCGGGAGATTCGTCAACGCGGCGATGTCCGCGAGTTTGAATGTCGATTTAGGGTCGAATCCGCCCTGCGTATTCGGGCTGATCAGAAATGTATTGTTGCTAAGCACCTTGAGCACGCCGCCCATCGCCCCGGCGGTCGCGCCGCCGAGAATTTGAATAGCGATGACCGCCGCGACCCCCACTACCAATCCGATCAGCGCTAGGGCCGAACGCAGCCGGTTCGCAAGCAAATTCTGGAACGCTTCGATGAGATAGATCACGAGCGCAACGCCTCGACCGGATCGAGTTGGCTGGCGTGGATCGCAGGATACGTGCCGAAGACCACGCCGACCGCTAGCGAGAACGCAAAACCCGACAAGATCACCGAACCCCACGGGACAATAACCCCGCCGGTGAATTTCGACATCGCACCGCCGACGACGACGATCAGCAAGACGCTCAGGAGCAGGCCGATCGTGCCGCCGATCAGCGAGACCAGCGCGCTTTCGATAACGAACTGAAAGACGATATCGCCGCGATTGGCGCCGATTGACTTGCGAATGCCGATCTCGCGCGTACGCTCCGTCACCGACACCAGCATAATGTTCATGATTCCGATGCCGGCTACGAAGAGCGAGATCGCTCCGATCGCGGTCAGGCCGATGGCGATGATGTTGAGGACCTTATCGCTCTGCTGGAGTTGATCGCGCGTGGAGGTAATGGTGTATTTTGCGGCTTCGCCGTGTGTATGTGCGAAGACCGCCAGAACGGCGGCTTTGGCTTCGTCCTCGCGATCGGTTGAAATTTCCCAGACGTAGAGCCCGTCGATCGGCCCGGGTGCGAAATTCTGATAGGTCGTGTAGGGCAGCACCATGTAGTACGTGCCGCCGAAATAGTTTGAAGCCGTCCCGTTGTTGTTGTCGGGCACGCCGATAATCCGGAAACGCGAACCGTTGACGATGAGATACTGCCCAAGTGATGCAGCGTCGCTCTTGAAAAACTGGACGGCGAGGTCGTGCGAGATCATGCACACACCCGCCCCTCCCGAAACGTCCTCCCCGGTAAACGCGCGACCGGCCACGACCTTCATGTCGGGATCGTCGCCTAACCAGGAAAACCCGAAGACAGTCACTCGTTGCGCGCCTTGCCGAATCCGATAGATGCGGTTCTGAAAATTGGCAAAGGTGCTGTAGAAGGGAATGACGCGGGTGATCGAGTCGCCGCCTTCCTCACTAAGTATCTGGGCGTCGCGATATTGCAATTGGGCCTGCGCCGGATCGGCCTGCTGCGGATCGGGATTGATCGTTAGCGACGGAAAATCTTGGTTGGAAACGCTAGAGTTGATCGCGGCGGTCGCGCCCGAACTTAGGCCGTAGACAGAATTGACGGACGCGACGCCGATCAGCATCCCGAGCATCGTGAGGATCGAGCGAGCTTTATTGCGCCAGAGCGCGTCCCACGCTTCGCGAGTGTACGCCAGGAGCCGCTGCATCCTATGGGGCCGGCGAACTCGTCCCCGAGGCCATCGGGAGCACGGCGATTCCGTCATGCAGGGTCGGATCGATGGCGGCGATCACAACGTCGCCTCGTCCGATTCCAGATTTGACGATCGTCTGGGTGTCGCCAATCAAGCCGGTAACCACGGTTCGCTTGAACGCCTTGCCGTGGGTGACCACATAGACGTATGCCTTGCCGCCCTGCTTGCCGATCGCGGCATTGGGAAGGGCGACGACGTGCGGTATGTTGACCGTTAGAATGTCGATATCGACGGTCATGCCGTCTTTCAGAAAAGAGGGCGAACGATCCAATTGGATCGTAGTCAGGACCTGTTTAGCCGTACTCGTCGCATCGGCTGATTTGACGGCGACCGGGGAAATGTCGCTCACGTGACCGCCGAGCTTTCGCCCGGGAAAGTCTTCGCCGGTGATGTTGGCGCGTTGCCCGACGCGGACGTTGATGATGTCTTGTTCGTCGACTTGGGCTTTGACGATAAAGCCGTTGCCTTCGGCGATCGTGAAGAGCGCTTGACCGGCGAGGACCGGATCGCCGCCCTGCACGTTGCGCAACGCGTCGGACGGATTGGTCGCGATGGTTTGAATGGCGCCGGCGAACGGCGCGACGATCTGGGTGAAACCCAACTGCTGTTGGTTCTGCGAATTCACGATCTGCGCTTTTTGAGCCATCGCTTGGGCGGATTGAACGCTGTTTTGGCCGTAGCCCGAAACGGCGCCCAGGCGAAGCTGCGCCTCCGCTTGATCGTACTGCACTTGGGCCTGATCGCGCTTGGCCTTGTCGGCGTCTACTTGCTGCTTGGCAATCGCCTTATTATTATAGAGATTCACGTCGGCTTCGTAGACGCGCTGCGCTTCGTCCAGCGCGCTTTTGGCCGTGTCGACGCTGGCCTGATACTGAACCTTGGCGTTTTGTTCGTTGCTGCGGGCGCTGGCGATGTTGGCGACGGCCGAACTATAATCGGCTTCCGATCCTGCGGCATCGGATTGCAGGGTGGGTGCGTCGACGGTGGCCAGCAGTTGACCGGCGGCGACGTATTGTCCGGCGCGTACGTAGATTTGTCCGACGTTTCCGCCCACCAGCGTCGGGATGGTCGCGGTTCCGGGATGCTGGATGACGCCGCTCTCGGGCAGTTTGGTCTGGAACGTCGTGTAGGCGACTTTCACCGTGCGCACCGACACCGCGTCTTTTCCGCGACGGCCACTTAGGACGGCTATAACAATGACGACGACCAGCGCGACGACGACGATGAGAATATTACGGGTACGTTTGGACATGGATACCTCTAGAAGTCGGCGACGGCGTTATCGGCATCGTACGTGCCGAGCGCGACGCGAAGGTTAACGATGGCGTTGACGTAGTTGACGCGGGCGTTGATCAGATCGCTCTGCGCGGCGACCGAGGTTTGTTCGGCCTGTGCGACGTCGGAGAGCGCGATGATCCCGTTTTGGTACTGCAATTGTGCGATGCGCGCAGCTTCCACGCCAAGGCGTGACTCGTCTTGCGCGTAAGCTAGCTGCGATTGGGCGGTCTGCGCGGCACGGTAGGCTTGACGGACGTCGAGTTCGGCCTGCCCCTGCGCGGTATCGAGCGAGGCTTGAGCGGCGGCGATCGATGCGTCGTCCTCGACGCGTTCGGTATGCCGGGCTCCGTAGTCCACGAACGGCAGCGTGAACGTCGTCGTCGCTCCGATGCTCCAATACCCCGGGCTACCGCGCGAGACGATCGGTTTGGCCGATAGCGGCAACGGCGGATGGCCGCCGGCGATCAGCGCAGCGTTCTCGGCGGCGAACTGCGAATCGATTGCGGCTTGCTGCGAGACGGCATTGGTCGGCGAGAACTGATTGCCGAACGAACCGTTGAGTTGTATTTGTGGAAAGAGTTCGCGATCGAATCCTTTACGCACGAGCCGCGCGTCGCGCAAGGCGTATTGCGCGGCGCGGATGTCGGGGCGCGTGTTCTGGGCGATCGAAACCAACGTGTCGACCGTGCCTTGCGGAAGCGCAGGCTGCGCGATCGTCGTGGGCACGTCGAAGGCGGTTTGAATCGGGACGCCGACCGATTGCGCCAACGCCTCCTGGGCGTCGAGCACCGCAGCTTTATCCGCGACCACCGTCGAGGCGCTCTTCTCTTGGGCCACCTGCGCGCGAAGCACGTCGACGCCGGCAGCGATGCCGGCGCGCTCTTTGGCCTTCGCGTTTTGCAGGAGGATGTTCTGATAACTCAGATCGTTTTGGTCGATCGCTACGAGGGCGTTCTTTTGAGCGATGCCGTAAAACGCCGCAGTCACGCTGCTGGCGATTTGTGCGCGCGTGCGTTTGAGCGTGGCGGCGGATTGATCGACTTGGGCCTGCGATTGAGCCAACTTCAGAAACCCTAAGCCGCCGGCGTTGAGCGTGTACTGGGAGCCGATCGACGCGGTATTTTGACTGAAGACGTTTTGCTGTTGGGCGCCGATGACTTGGTAGATACCGCCGTACGAGGCGCTGCTCTTGGTCAGATAACTCTGGAGCGAGCCGTTGATCGTCGGGAAAGTCAGTCCCTTTTGAAGAGCGAGCGCGTTCTGCGCTTGGGCCAACGCCGACGCCTGTTGGGCGACCGTCGGGTTGTGCGCCAGCGCGTAGCGGACGGCGTCGCTTAAAGACAAAGCCTGCGCTTGCGGGCTGGCCGCCATCGGTGCGAACAGAACGGTGCCGGCGACTACGAGCGCCGGCACGATGGAATGGATCCTCAAACTCGGTCTCCGTACGGCAAAGGTTTCACCCGTCGCATCTACCGGCCTTAGGCCGGTAGTGTTTCGTCAGAATCCAAAAAACGGCACGAGTCCCATGAGACCGCCGATCGCGGCCCCAAGGATCGTGACCAGAATGGCGACCGCCCATGAAGCGCCGGCCGCGGCGCGCGCCATCGCACGCATCATCGTGCCGTTGAGACTCTCCCT